>JBKJPI010000031.1:0-7766 GCA_046595235.1 Burkholderiales bacterium
GTCGCCGGTGACCGCCGCCTTTTGCGCCTCTGAGCCCTTGCCGCCGTGGTTGCCGTCTTCGATGTACTTCTTCGCGTTGTCCCACGCGCCGCCGCCGGTTGTCATCGAGATCGCGACGAAAAGACCCGTCACGATCGTGCCGATCAGGAGGCCGCCGAGGGCGCGCACACCGGCACCGGGACCCATCGCCCAGTTCATGAGGAAAGCGAGCGCGATCGGGACGAGTATCGGCAGGAGTGACGGAACAATCATTTCCTTGATCGCAGCGCGAGTCAGCATGTCGACGGCGCGCGAGTAGTCGGGCTTCGCAGTGCCCTCCATGATGCCGCTGATCTCGCGAAACTGACGACGGACTTCCACGACGACGGCGCCCGCGGCGCGCCCAACCGCTTCCATCGCCATAGCGCCGAAGAGATACGGCACCATGCCGCCGATGAAAAGGCCGATGATGACCGCAGGGTCGGAGAGCGAGAAAACCTGGAGCTTGCCGACGGCTTCGAGGTTGTGCGTGTAATCCGCGAAGAGAACCAGGGCCGCGAGACCAGCAGAGCCGATCGCATACCCTTTGGTCACGGCCTTGGTGGTGTTGCCGACCGCGTCGAGCGGATCAGTCACCGCACGCACCGAATCCGGGAGATTCGCCATCTCGGCGATGCCGCCGGCGTTGTCCGTGATCGGACCGTAGGCGTCGAGCGCGACGATCATGCCGGTCATGGACAGCATTGCGGTGGCCGCGATAGCGATCCCATAGAGACCTGCAAGGGAGTACGAACCCCAGATCGCGACGCAAACCGCGAGCACGGGCAGGGCCGTCGACTTCATCGATATACCCAGGCCCGCGATCATGTTCGTCGCGTGCCCCGTCGTCGAAGCGGCCGCGATGTGCCTTACCGGAGCGTATTCGGTTGCGGTGTAGTACTCGGTGATGACGACCATCGCCGCCGTCAGGGCAAGCCCGATCAGCGCGGAGCCGAAGAGATACTTCGAAAGAAGCGGGCCCATCATTGCGTCCGTGATGAACCAGAACGCGATTGCGGCGAGAACGCCGGAGACGATGACGCCTTTATAGAGCGCCCCCATGATCTTGCCGCCCTCGCTCGTTTTCACGAAGAACGTGCCGATGATGGACGCGATGATCGACGCGCCGCCAAGTACCAGCGGATAGAGCACGGAGTTTCCCGCGAGCGCCGCAATTTCCGGGTTCGGGTCGCGGATGAAAATAAGGCCGCCGAGCAGCATGGTGGCGATGATCGTGACCGCGTAGGTTTCGAACAGGTCTGCCGCCATGCCCGCGCAGTCGCCGACGTTGTCGCCCACGTTGTCGGCGATGACTGCCGGGTTACGCGGATCGTCTTCGGGAATGCCTGCTTCCACTTTACCTACGAGATCGGCGCCGACATCCGCGCCTTTGGTGAAGATGCCGCCGCCCAGCCGCGCAAAAATCGAGATGAGCGAGCCGCCGAAAGCGAAACCGATGAGCGCGTGCAGCGCCCTGTCGGCGCCATACATGACGGTTGCGAACCAGAAATATCCCGTAACGCCGAGCAAGCCGAAGCCCACCACGAGCATGCCGGTGATTGCGCCCCCGCGGAATGCGATCTTCAGCGCTGCATTGATACCGTTACGCGCGGCTTCGGCGGTGCGGACGTTCGATCGCACGGAGATCCACATGCCGGTGTAACCCGCGACCCCGGAGAGGACAGCGCCGACGAGAAAACCGAACGCGGTCGGCCAGTCGAGAACCACGCCGAGGATGACGAAGAGGATTGCACCCACGATGCTGATCGTCATGTACTGACGATTCAGATAGGCTTGCGCGCCCTGCTGGATCGCTGCGGCGATCTCGCGCATGCGATCGTTGCCGGTTGGCTGCGCAAGCACCCACTTGATGGAGAAAACCCCGTAGAGCAGGGCAGCCATCGAGCAGGCGAGCGCGAAAATCAGATACTGCGACATGATCACTCCCGTGTGTTATCGGCCGCTTGAGCTTGCGGCGGGCCGTTGTGCCGCTTGTGTATGCAATGAGCGCTCCGGCGGGGTTGGATTATAAAGCCCTGCCGCACCTTCGACTTTCGGGATCACACCTGAACGTGATCCCATCATCTCGCACCCGTGCGCGCGCCGGATCGAAGCCCTGCCGCGATCCGCGTGCGGATCTCGTCGACGGTTCCGAGCCCATTCACGTTCACGTATCGAGGCGCTCTCGGTTCGCCGCTCGTGGCCAGGTTGCTGTAATACGCGACGAGCGGCTTGGTCTGGCTGTGATAGGTCTCGATGCGCTTCCTGACCGTGTCTTCGGTGTCGTCCGGCCGCTGCACGAGAGGCTCTCCGGTCATGTCGTCGAGCCCCGGCGTGCGCGGCGGATTGAATTCGACGTGGTAGCTGCGTCCCGAAGCCGGATGCACCCGCCGTCCGCTCATGCGGCGCAGGATTTCCCCGTCGTCGACAGCGATCTCGATCACGTAATCGATGTCCAGCCCGGCGTCGCGCAATGCCTCGGCCTGCGGGATAGTGCGGGGAAACCCATCGATGATGAACCCCTTGACCGCGTCGGGCTGCTTCACACGCTCTTTCACGAGCGCGATCACGAGCGGGTCGGGAACCAGCGCGCCGCGCTCCATGTAGCTCTGCGCTTCTTTACCGAGTGCCGTACCCGCCTGCGTTGCCGCCCGCAGCATATCGCCCGTGGAAATCTGGGGAATGCCGTACTGCGCCATCAGGTGTTGCGCCTGTGTTCCTTTGCCGGCGCCCGGCTGGCCGAGAAGGAGTATTCGCATTGATGGGTGGTGCAGAAAAGTTGATGCGTCGGTTGCGGTAACGCCTGACGTTGCCGCAACGCGGTCTTTTTGAGGAGGGTGCACCTCCGGACCCTACGCGTTGACTCGCTGAAGCGGCGAAATTATAGCCGGTTTTGCGCTGCTTAAGAACCGCGGCGCCGCGTCCGCATGAGGCGCCGTGCACGCTCGAGATCGGCGGGCGTATCGATTCCCGGGTGAGGTGCCGAGCGGGTGATCGCGACGCTGATGCGGTAGCCGTGCGCCAGAGCCCGCAATTGCTCGAGCGCCTCGAACTGCTCTATCGGCGCCGGCTTCAGGCGCTGAAAGGCCCGCAGGAACGCTGTGCGATACGCGTAGATGCCGAGGTGTCGGTAAGCCGGGAGGCCGCGGGGTATACCGCGTATGCCCGTTGCAAACGCGTCCCTCGCATACGGTATCGGGGCGCGGCTGAAGTACAGCGCGTATCCCCTGAGATCGAGGACGACCTTCACGGCATTCGCGTTGGTGAGATCCAGTGAATCAGCGAGCGGGTATGCCGCCGTGGCGATGTGCCCATCCCGGTGTGTGTCGAGGTTTTGGGCAACCCGGCGAATGAGCGCCGGCGCGATGAGGGGCTCGTCACCCTGCACGTTGACGATGATGCGTTGCGCGCCGAAGCGCCGAAGCGCGGCCACTTCCGCGAGCCTGTCGGTGCCGGAGGGGTGATTGACGCGCGTCATCGCGACGTCATAATCGTGCGCGCGCACCACGCTTGCGATTCTCTCGTCGTCGGTAGCAATGATCACTTCGGATGCGCCGCTCTTACGCGCCTGGTCCGCGACGCGTATCACCATCGGCTTCCCTTCGAGATCCGCGAGCGGCTTGCCCGGAAAACGCGACGAGCCGTAACGGGCGGGGATGACGACTGTGAATTTCAGGTGACTTCTTCCTCGGGGGGAAGCTTTCGCGCTTCCTCCTCGAGCATCACGGGAATGTCATCCTTGATCTGAAAACCGAGCCGGCACGGTTTGCAGATGAGCTCGCTCGCCTGCTTGCGGTATACGAGCGGCCCCTTGCAGAGGGGACACACGAGAATGTCGAGCAGGCGAGGGTTCATCGTTTTTGGTTACTCTTCGTCGAGCTTTCGCAGGATCAGCTTTCCGAGCGCAACGTCCGGCACGGCATCGACGCGTAGCGCCCACTGAGTTTCATTCGCGAACGAGGCGCATTTTACCGCATCCTTCTCGGTCATCACGATCGCGTCGCAGTTCGCAAACTGCAGGTCTGCTGCACTGAATGCGTAATGATCGGCGAACGCGTGAGCCTCAAAATCGAGACCCAGCGTCTGCAGATGCTCGAAAAAGCGCGCGGGGTTCCCGATACCTGCGACAGCATGCACGCGGCGGCGCTGAAAAAATTCCACAGAGACAGCGTGCTCCGGGTTCAGCAGATTCCGGAACACGTTGCCTTCGAGCCGGGATGAGACCGCACGGCGTGCGGGATCCGCCGCGCGCGTGCCGCCGTTGATTACGATGGCATCCATTTCCCGAAAGCGTGACGCGGGTTCACGCAGAGGCCCCGCCGGAAGCATGAAACCGTTACCCAGCTTACGCGAGCCGTCGATCACCGCGATCTCGACATCGCGCGCCATTCGGTAATGCTGCAATCCATCGTCGCTGATGATGACATCGCACCCGGTATTCGAGCGCAGCAGCCCGAGAGCAGCGGCGACGCGGTCGCGCCCGATCCACACGGGGCAGCCGCTGCGCTGTGCGAGCAGCACCGGTTCATCGCCGACCCGCGCGGCGTCCGACACGGGCGTGACCGCGGTGGCGTCGCGCTCCGCTGCGCCATAGCCTCGACTCACGATGCCTGGCCTGAAACCCTGTTGCGACAGAAACTCGGCGAGCCACAGCACGAGTGGCGTTTTCCCCGTACCGCCGACCGTCACGTTGCCTACGATTACGACCGGAACGCCGAGCCTGATCGTTCGGAACAGTGAACGCTTATAAGCGAACCGGCGGAAGGCAACGACCGCGCGAAAAACGACGCTGATCGGGTAGAGCAACGCGCTGACAATGGTGACGCGCTGCCAGTGTCGCTCGAGCCACATGGCGCTGGCGGGTGCGGGCTACCGGGAGCTTTGGATCGTGAACGTGATTCGGCCGTAGCCGGCCGACTGCGCGGCTTCCATGACGCGGATGACCGACTGATGCGAGGCTTCGGCGTCCGCATTGATGACAATGACGGGATCTTTCATGCCTGAAGCCACGCGCTTCAGCTCGCGCGCAAGGCTGTCCTTGGTAGCACCCGAAATGACCTGGCGGTTGATCGAATACGCACCTTTCGCGTCGACCGCAACGTCGATCTGGTCGAGGCGCTCGGGTGGCTTGTTGGCTTCCGCAGTCGGCAGGTTAATCTGCAGTTCGGCGAAGCGCGAGTAGGTGGTCGTGACCATCAGAAAGATCAGGATCACGAGCAGCACGTCGATCAACGGTATGAAATTGATCTCCGGTTCTTCCCGGATTGCGCGCGAACGAAACCTCATGCCTGGCGATGACCGTGTATGACTTCAATGAGCTTCAGCGACTGCAACTCCATGTCGACGAGCATCGCA
Source organism: Burkholderiales bacterium (assembly GCA_046595235.1). Taxonomy (GTDB): domain Bacteria; phylum Pseudomonadota; class Gammaproteobacteria; order Burkholderiales; family SG8-41; genus JAQGMV01. The sequence continues at coordinate 5,374 of JBKJPI010000031.1, forward strand.
TCGACCTTGGCGCGGAAGTAGCGGTAGAAGATCATGCTGGGCACGGCCACGATGAGACCGAGGGCCGTGTTGTAGAGCGCAATCGAGATGCCCTGCGCGAGCACCAGCGGATTGCTGCCCTGCGGCGTTTGCGACCCAAAGATTTCGATCATCCCGATTACGGTCCCGAAAAGGCCGAGCAACGGCCCGATCGCGGCAATCGTTCCGAGCGTGGTGAGAAAGCGCTCGAGCTCGAGCGCGACCGCGCGTCCCGATTCCTCGATCGATTCCTTCATGACCTCCGGCGTTGCGCTTTCGTTACGCAATCCAGCGGAAAAAATCTGCCCGAGAGGCGAGTGCGCCGCGAGCCGCGCGAGCGCCTCGGGGGTCGCACCGTTCTGGCGGTATTCGGCGACCACCTGGCCGAGGAGATGCTTCGGGATAACGGCAGAGCGCCGCAGTGTCCATGCGCGTTCTCCGATAATCGCAAGCGCGATAACCGAGCACAGGATAAGAGGCCAGATCGGCCAGCCGGCCGCTTCGATGATTGAAAACACGCTGAGGTTCCCCTGAAAGTGGGCGTCACTTTAAGTCGCGCGGCTGCTTTGGGCAAGCAATCCTCAGGGACTGCCTTATGAGTGCTTCGTAAATGCGCTCGCCATCTGAACATTCAGGCTTTTCCACAATGTCTGTGGATAACATTGTGGATAGACGGAGCATATGGCAGCTAAGTCGGGCGGCGGTAAAGGATTTTCCTGTTCCGCCCAAATTTTAGACCTTATGAATTATTGTTTTAAGTCAATGTTTTACGGTCTTTCTCGGGGCATCACCCTCTGCGCCGTGAGCGTTTTGTGTCGATGATGTGACAGCTGTGGAGAACCACGAATCGCAGACGATTTCAAGTGTTTTTCACGGACCGTTGAATCGTCGCGTTTTTTTTTCCGTTTTGACCCACGCGAAGCCGATTTTTTCAGCGTTCGGGGGCTCACTTAGAATGCGCCGATGCTTAACTTTTCAGAATCGGACCCACCCCGCCCTCCAGTGCTATCGGTCTCAGACCTGAACCGTCTCGTTGGCGAGTTGATGGAGCGCCACATTCCGCTGTCGTGGGTCGCAGGAGAGATTTCCAATTTCAAGCGCTATGACTCAGGACACTGTTATTTCACACTGAAAGACAAGAGCGCGCAGGTTGACTGCGTCATGTTCCGCCAGAAGGCGATGCTCCTCGGCTGGCAGCCGGCGAATGGTGTCCAGGTCGAGGTGCGCGCGTGCGCGAGTCTTTACGAAGCGCGCGGGAAGTTCCAGCTGAATGTCGAAGTCATGCGCCGCGCGGGGCTCGGTGCGTTATACGAGGCCTTCGAGCGTCTCAAGGCAAAGCTCGAGCGCGAAGGTCTTTTCGATTCGGCGCGGAAGCGCCCTTTGCCTCGCTATCCCGCGGCCCTCGGCATCGTGACGTCACCGCAGGCAGCCGCGCTCCGGGATGTGCTGACGACGCTCAGAAAGCGGGCGCCCGGTCTGCCGGTCATCGTCTACCCGGCGCCGGTCCAGGGTGAAGGGGCCGGCGCGCGAATCGCCGAAGCCTTGCGCACTGCAAGCAATCGGGCCGAATGCGATGTCATCATCCTCTGCAGGGGCGGGGGCAGCATCGAAGATCTCTGGGCCTTTAACGACGAACGTCTGGCCCGTGCGATCGCGGCGTGTTCTATCCCGGTGGTGTCCGGCGTCGGTCACGAAACTGACTTCACCATTGCCGATTTCGTTGCAGACGTACGGGCGCCCACGCCGACGGCGGCAGCGCAGATGGCGAGTACTGACCGGCTGGAAGGCTGCCACCAGCTTCGGCAGCTTCAGACGCGCCTTGGCCGCATCGTGGTACGCGGGCTGGAAAGCCGAATGCAGCGCCTCGATTTTCTCTCCAAGTCGCTGGTGCACCCGGGGGAGCGCATTGCGAGTCAGGTGCAGCATCTCTCGCACCTCGCAAACCGCCTGTGCGGCGGATGGAAAAGGCGGGCCGAAGCGCAGGCGTGGGAACTACGCGGCGTCGCGCGCGCGCTTGCCGCTGCCGCACCGGACGTCGCAAGGCTGCACCGCGAGCACACTGAGCGCGCCCGGCGCTTGCGCGAAGCGGCCTCGTCGCAGGTCGTGACCGCCGCACACAGGCTCGCAGCGCTCGAATCGCACCTGAAGCATCTGAACCCCGAGCGCGTGCTCGAGCGCGGCTATGCCATTGCCGTCGATGAGACGGGCGCGATTGTGCGCGATGCGACGCAGCTCGAGGCGGGGGATGGGCTTACTGTGACTTTCGCGCGCGGCGCGGCGCTCGCGGAAGTGACTGCCGTGAAGCCCTAGCCGGCGCTCAGCGCTTCGAGCTCCCGACGCACGTAATCGAGCACGCGCGCGACGATATCGTCGGC
>JBKJPI010000077.1:0-8331 GCA_046595235.1 Burkholderiales bacterium
CCTTAATACGTGCCCGGTTGGCGTCGCGACCCAAGATCCGGTGCTGCGCCGTAAATTTACGGGCAAGCCTGAGCACGTGATTAACTATTTCTTCTATGTGGCCGAAGAAGTCCGCGAGCTCATGGCCCAGCTCGGCATTCGGCGCTTCGAAGATCTCATAGGGCGCGTGGACCTCCTCAACACCCGCAAAGGCATTGAGCACTGGAAAGCGCGCGGTCTCGATTTCAGCAAGATTTTCCATCAGCCCCAGATCAGCGCCGAAGTGCCGAGATTCCACGTGGAGAGTCAGGACCACGGTCTCGACAAGGCGCTCGACCACCGCCTGATCGAGCTCGCGGAACCCGCGCTCGAGCGGGGCGAGAAGGTTTCGATCGACATGCCGATCCGGAACATCAACCGTACCGTCGCCACCATGCTTTCGGGCGAAATCGCGAAGCGTTACGGGCACGAAGGGCTCCCGGACGACACTATTCATATCCGCTTCGCGGGCTCCGCAGGACAGAGCCTCGGTGCGTTCCTCGCGAAAGGCGTGACGATCGACCTTATCGGCGACACGAACGATTATTGCGGCAAGGGGCTTTCGGGCGGGCGGATCTCGGTGCAGCCTTCGCCAAAGTTCCGCGGCGACCCGCGCGATAACATCATCACAGGCAACGTGGTTCTGTACGGCGCGATCGCCGGTGAAGCGTACTTCCGTGGCGTCGGGGGCGAACGTTTCGCGGTTCGCAATTCGGGCGCCGACGCGGTGGTCCAGGGTGTCGGCGACCACGGCTGCGAATATATGACGGGCGGCACGGTCATCGTTCTCGGGCTCACCGGGCGCAATTTCGCGGCCGGCATGTCCGGCGGCATCGCATTCGTGCTCGACGAAGACGGCGAATTCGCGAGCCGCTGCAACCCCGCAATGGTCGATCTGGAACCTGTGCTTACCGAAGCCGAGCAGGAAGCGAAGATGCCTCGCGAGTTGTGGCATCAGGGTCTTGCGGACGAGGCGCTCCTTCTCGGCCTGGTTGAAAAGCACGCGCGCTATACCGGCAGCAAGCGCGCGCAGGAAATAATTGCGGACTGGGCGCAATACAGGACGCGCTTCGTGAAAGTCTTCCCGAAGGAATACAAGCGAGCGCTCTCCGAGCTTGCGGCCCGCAACAGCAGAATAGCGGCGTAATGCAACGTCCGAAAGTGAAACTCTACTTTCGGCCGGAACAGCAAGTTAGAACTTCAGCCTTGGGGCGGCCCGGCGCCTGAAGTGCCGTAAGGGCAACGAAGACTCAGTGGGTGGAATGCCAGCTGGTGTTTTCGTGGCAGTTTCAAGCTCGAATCGGTTGGCTTGCCAGCGATTCAGTTCAAATTTAATCGACGCAAAGTAAGGGTTCACTTTGCGGCGGGAGTTTTCTTAATGGGCAAGATCACAGGTTTTCTGGAGTTCGACCGCCTGAGCGAAGCTTACGAGCCGCCGCAGGAGCGCACCAAGCACTGGCGCGAGTTCGTTGCGCGCTTGAGCGATGAACAGTCGGGCGTGCAGGGTGCGCGCTGCATGGATTGCGGCACGCCGTTCTGCATGAGCGGCTGCCCCGTCAACAATCTCATTCCTGACTGGAACGACCTCGTGTTCCGGCAGGACTGGAAGCGGGCGATCGACGAGCTGCATTCGACCAACAACTTCCCCGAATTCACCGGGCGCGTGTGCCCGGCGCCGTGCGAAGCGGCGTGCACGCTCAACATCAACGACGATCCGGTTGGAATCAAGTCGATCGAGCACGCAATTGCCGACAAGGCCTATGAAAACGGCTGGATCACCCCACGAATCGCCGAGCGCAAAAGCGGGCACCGTGTAGCTGTGATCGGCTCGGGGCCGGCGGGACTTGCCTGCGCCCAGCAACTCGCGCGAGCGGGCCACTCTGTTGTGGTGTTCGAAAAAGCCGACCGTATCGGCGGGCTTCTCCGTTACGGCATTCCCGACTTCAAAATGGAGAAGCATACGATCGACAGCCGCATCGCACAGATGGAGGCCGAAGGTGTCGAGTTCCGGGTGAATCAGCACATCGGAGCGGCCGTCGATGCAAGTGTATTGCTCGAGGAATTCGAGGCGGTGGTGCTGGCAGGCGGCGCCGAGCAGTCCCGAGACTTACCCGTGCCCGGCCGTGAGCTCAATGGCGTTCACTTCGCCATGGATTTCCTGCCCCAGCAGAACAAGGTGGTCGCTGGCGACCGCGTGCCCGACCAGATTCTGGCGACCGGCAAGCACGTCGTGGTGATCGGCGGCGGGGATACGGGATCGGACTGCGTGGGAACCTCCAACCGGCACGGCGCGAAATCGGTGACACAATTCGAGCTTCTCCCACAGCCGCCGCAGCAGGAGAACAAGCCCATGGTCTGGCCTTACTGGCCGATCAAGATGCGCAGCTCGAGCTCGCATGAGGAAGGTTGCAATCGCGACTGGGCCGTGGCCACGAAGCGTTTCGAGGGCACCAACGGCACAGTCGAAAAGTTGATTGCAGCGCGGGTTGCGTGGCAGAAGGACGACAAGGGTCAGATGGTAATGCGTGAAGTGCCGGACAGCGAATTCGAGATGAAGGCCGATCTCGTGCTTCTGGCGATGGGTTTCCTCGGGCCGGTGCATACCGACGTGATCGATCGTTTAGGCATTACCAAGGATCCACGGGGGAACGTGGCCGCGGACACGGAACGCTATCAGACGTCCACGCCCAAGGTATTCGCCGCGGGTGATATGCGCCGCGGCCAGTCGCTCGTCGTTTGGGCAATTCGCGAAGGTCGGCAGTGCGCACGCGCGGTCGACGAGTTTCTGATGGGGTACTCCGAACTGCCGCGGTAGGCGCGGCGCTCGCCTTCGGCTCGGGCTCCGCCGCTCACGAATAGAGGGAAACCCAGGTTTCCCTCTGTAACCTCCCCTTCCTCACACCGTAGCCGTCGCCTCGGTTTAAAGAGCGTGTATTTATGGAAAAGCTGCAAAATGACACGTTCATCCGGGCGCTGCTGCGGCAGCCCACGGACTACACGCCGATCTGGATCATGCGCCAGGCGGGGCGGTATCTCCCTGAATACAATGCGACGCGAGCGCGTGCAGGCAGCTTTCTCGCACTCGCAAAAAATCCTGCGTATGCCACCGAAGTGACGCTGCAGCCGCTCGATCGTTTTCCACTCGACGCGGCGATTCTTTTCTCCGACATTCTTACTATCCCTGACGCCATGGGACTCGGGCTGTATTTCGCTGACGGCGAAGGCCCCAAGTTCGAGCGCCCGCTACGTGACGAGGACGCGATCAGGAAGCTTCGCGTGCCTGACCCACTCGAGCAATTGCGATACGTGATCGATGCGGTTTCACAGGTTCGCGGCGCACTGAAGCGTCGTGTCCCGCTTATCGGTTTCGCAGGCAGCCCGTATACGCTCGCGTGTTACATGGTCGAAGGGGGAGCAAGCACTGACTTCAGGCGGATCAAGACCCTGATGTACAGCCGTCCCGACTTGCTGCATCACATCCTCGAGACGAACGCGCTCGCAGTGACCGCTTATCTCAACGCGCAGATCGAAGCAGGCGCCCAGGCGGTCATGATCTTCGATACATGGGGCGGCTCGCTGAGCACGGCAGCCTATCGCGAGTATTCTCTCGCGTACATGAAAAAGATCGTAAGCGGCCTCACCCGCACGCGCGACGGCGAAACGGTGCCTCGAATCGTTTTTACCAAAGGCGGCAGCGCGTGGCTCGAAGAGATTGCGGCGGTTGGCGCCGACGCAGTCGGCCTCGACTGGACAATCGACATCGGTGCAGCACGTGCGCGCATCGGTTCGCTGGCAGCGCTGCAAGGCAACCTGGATCCCGGAGTGCTGCATGGCGCCCCCGACCGGATACGCAGCGAAGTCGGCCACGTGCTGGCGGCGTTTGGCTCAGGATCGGGGCATGTATTCAATCTGGGGCACGGAATCTCCCAGTACACGAACCCTGAGCATGTCGGAATCCTTGTGGACGCGGTTCACGACTTGAGTCGCCCTTACCACTGACAGTGCGGGAAATAGTTATGCACAGCAAGGCTTTAGCTCAATCGGCATCGTTGAGCCTTTGGCGCCGGCGCCCAATGGTGGGCGTAAGCGCTTGTTTTTACAGTGTTTATACAATACTTCTTCACTGTTCCCCTCAGCGCGTTTAATTTTGGCGGGCGGGCCGGGCGAATGTGCGCCACAGCCATCAACAAAATTATCCACAGGGCGCTGTGAACACATTTCGTTTTCGTCAAGCAGGTAAACGGTTTACGGGCGGTTACGGTCGCGCGCCGCGGGGACGCGCACTCGCGGTTGCACTCACAAGGCGCCGGTCGGTTCGCCGATGAAAGCTGTAAGCGTCGGTCTCGACGTGCCGCTTGCACAGACGTTCGATTACCTGGCCGACGGTTTGGATGTCGCAGTCGGCGAACGTGTCCTCGTGCCTTTCGGCAGACGGCAGATGATCGGGGTCGTGCTCGAAGTCGCACACACCTCCGACTTACCAGCCGATCGCCTGAAAAGAATTTCGCGTGTCTTGCGCGATGCGAAGCTCAGTGCGGAGGACCTGCACCTGCTGCACTTCGCCGCTGATTATTACCATTACCCGATCGGTCAGGTGGTGATGGGCGCGCTCCCGCAGCGGCTGAAGCGCGCGGTGACCGCGTCCCGCGAAACGCTGCGATACGAGATCACCCCGGCCGGGCTCGACGCCGACGTCGATCTCATGCCCGTGCGCGCAACTGTTAAACGCAAGCTTCTCAATGCCTTACAGGCGCAGCGAGTGCTCGCTTCGTCTGCCGTGACACAAGCGGGCTCGACAGCGCGCGCCGCAATAAAAGACTTCATCGCGCGGGGTTGGGTTGCGTCCGTTCGCACGGAAGAGGCTGAGCCGATCGGCAACGCAGCGGATTCAGTCGAATCCTCGCATCCCCTCACGCCTGCGCAGTCGGATGCCGTTGAACAAATTTCCCGGGGGCTGGGCGCCTTCCAGGCGGTCTTGCTGTGCGGCGTTACCGGCAGCGGAAAAACCGAGGTCTATTTGCGGGTGAGCGAAACCGTGCTCGCCCGCGGTGGGCAGGTGCTGATACTCGTCCCTGAGATCGCGCTGACCCCGCAGCTTCACGCGATGGTGCAGGCGCGGTTCCCAGGCGTCCTGGTTTCGAGTCTTCACAGCGGGCTCAACGACACGGAGCGCGTAGCGAACTGGCTTGCGGCGCACGCCGGCCGCGCGGGAATCGTGCTCGGAACGCGGCTTGCCGTTTTCACGCCGCTTCCCCGTCTGGGTCTGATCGTCGTCGACGAAGAGCACGACACCTCGCTCAAGCAGACCGAGGGTTTCTGCTACTCGGCGCGCGATCTCGCGGTGGTACGCGCGAGCCAGCGCGCCGTGCCGGTTGTGCTCGGCTCAGCGACACCGGCGCTCGAGAGTTATCACAATGCGGCTACCGGCCGCTACACACTGATCGAGCTGCCCGAGCGCATCAATGCCCGGCCCCCGCGCATCCAGTGTATTCCGCTCGACGTCGCCGGGCGGCGCAGCGGGATAGCGCCGCGGCTCATGGAAGCCATTCGTGAAAAACTGAGACGCGGCGAGCAAAGTCTCGTATTCATCAACCGCCGTGGGTATTCGCCGGTTCTGATATGCCACAGCTGCGGCTGGCTTTCGGGCTGCCACCGCTGCTCGGCGCAACTCGTCCTCCACATGCGTGCGCGTGAGCTCCACTGCCATCACTGCGGACATCGCGCGCGGGTGCCGGAGGCTTGTCCGAAATGCGGAAATCCCGCATTGGCGCCGCTCGGCCAGGGAACGCAGCGCGTGGAAGAAACACTTGCTGCCCAGTTCCCTACGGCGAGGGTGCTGCGGATCGACCGCGACAGCACCCGCGGCAAACAGGCGTGGAGCGACATGCGCGAACGGATTCGCGCGCGCGAAGTGGACATTCTTGTCGGCACGCAGATGCTTGCCAAAGGTCACGACTTTCCGCATCTTGCACTCGTGGGCGTGCTGAACGCGGACGGTATGCTCTACAGCTCCGACTTCCGCGCCGCCGAGCGGCTTTACGCGCTGCTCACGCAGGTTGCGGGCCGCGCGGGGCGCGGTGAAGCGCAAGGCGAAGTGCTGATCCAGACCGAATTCCCCGAACACCCGCTCTATGCCGCCCTCAAGGCACAGGACGTTCATCGCTTCTCGAACCAGCTGCTCGCGGAGCGTGGGATCAGCGGCTTTCCGCCTTTCGTGCATCAGGCGCTGTTGAGAGCGGAGGCGGCGAGCGTCGACACGGCGCTCGAATTCCTGCAGGCCGCACGAGCGATCGGGCTTGAAAGTGGGGAAGACGTCCGCCTCTACGACGCGGTCCCTGCCGGGATGGTTCGCCTCGCAGGACGCGAGCGTGCGCAGCTGCTGGTGCAGTCGCATTCGCGGCCGGCGCTGCATGCCTTCCTCCGGAACTGGTGCCCGCGCCTCGCTGCGTTCAAGTCGACGTCGGCGCGCTGGACCCTCGAAGTCGACCCGGTGGAGCTGTGAGCTTTGGTATGCACACGTACTGTTAAAATCGCCGTCTTTCAGCGCATGTGGCCTTGAGCCCGCAGCGCTCTCTCCAGTCCAACAGGCGGGACCGTAGCGTCCCGTTCCAGCGCCATGCAAGAACCCCGTCCCTCCGACGCGAAGACATCGTGCGCGCGCGTGCTTGCTGCTGCGGTCAAGGCCGCGTGGCCAGACGCTGCGGAAACGAGCGTCGTCCTCGACCGCCCAAACGATCCGCAGCACGGCGACTACGCGTGTAACGCCGCACTCCAGCTCGCACGGGTGCTCAAGCGAAAGCCGCGTGAGATCGCGCAGGCGATTGTCGATGCGCTGCCGGCGTCTGCGCTGATCGATCGCGTTGAGATCGCCGGCGCCGGGTTCATCAACGTGTTTCTCAAGCTCTCTTTCAAGCAAGCGCTCGTGCGTCAGATCCTTGCTGAAGCTGCCGCGTATGGGCGCATCCCCCTGGGACAGCGCAAAAGAGTGCAGATCGAGTTCGTCTCAGCTAACCCGACCGGCCCTTTGCACGTCGGTCACGGGCGCGGCGCCGCGTATGGGGCAAGCCTTGGCAATGTGCTCGACGCCGCGGGCTTCGACGTCGAGCGCGAATATTACGTAAACGACGCCGGCCGGCAGATGGACATCCTCGCGCTGTCGACATGGCTGCGTTACCTCGAGCATGCGGGCGTCGCGGTCGACTTCCCGCCAAATGCGTATCGCGGCGAGTACGTGGGCGCGATGGCTCACGAACTCCACGAGAAGCGCGGCGCGCGCTACGTCCGATCGCTGGAAGAGCTTGTGACAGGTCTGCCGGGGGCCGCCGCCGATCCCGAAGCGCATCTCGATGCGCTGATCGCACGAGCCAAGTCGCTGCTTGGCCCGGAGGGCTACGAAGAAATTCACGCCTACGCGCTCAACGAGCAGCTCGCCGACTGCCGGCAGGATCTTACGGAATTCGGCGTCGTATTCGATAACTGGTACTCGGAGCGCTCGCTCTATGATTCCGGGCGCGTGGACGAGGCCATCGCGCAGCTCGAGAAGGCAGGACATCTCTACGAGAAAGACGGCGCGCTGTGGTTTCGCTCGACCGCGTTCGGCGATGAGAAAGACCGTGTCGTGCGACGCGAGAACGGCCAGTGCACCTATTTTGCGTCGGATATCGCCTATCACCTCGATAAGCTCGAGCGCGGGTTCGACGTGCTCATCGATGTCTGGGGCGCCGATCATCACGGCTACATTCCGCGTGTTAAAGGCGCGCTCGAAGCGCTGGGGCGCAACCGCGAGCAGCTTACCGTAGCGCTCGTGCAGTTCGCGGTGCTCTATCGAAAAGGCGAGAAAGTGTCGATGTCGACGCGGGCCGGAGAGTTCGTGACGCTGCGCGAGCTGCGGCACGACGTCGGCATCGACGCCGCACGACTGTTCTATGTGCTGAGAAAAAGCGATCAGCATCTGGATTTCGATCTCGATCTCGCGAAATCCCAGAGTAACGAGAACCCGGTGTATTACATTCAGTATGCACACGCGCGGGTATGCAGTGTTCTCGAGCAGTGGGGCGGAGATGCGGCCTCGCTTGCAGATGTTGACGTGTCACCTCTTACCGGCGCGTACGAAAGTGTGCTCATCCAGCGCCTGATGGCTTACCCCGAAGCCATCGAGACCGCCGCACGCGATCTCGCGCCGCATCTCATTGCGTTCTATCTGAAAGATCTCGCCGCTGATTTCCACAGCTACTACAACGCAACGCGCGTTCTCGTGGACGAAGTAGACGTGAAGCGTGCGCGACTCGCGTTGTTGATTGCGGCGCGCCACGT
>JBKJPI010000080.1:0-17804 GCA_046595235.1 Burkholderiales bacterium
ATGCCGACCATGATGCGGTGGCTCATGAGACAGCCCGCGCAGCTCAACGCCGCGCGTGTCGTGCTGACGCGGGGCGGCTGACCACAATTAGAAAAGGGCGCCGAAGCGCCCTTTTTCTGTTCCCGGCGACTACGCTCAGTAGCCGCTGCCGCCCGAACCGCTGGGCCGGATCTGCGCACGGATTTCGCCGCCTTTATGGGCTGCGCTGTGGAAGTTGACGTAAAGCCGGCCGGCCTTGTAGCTCTCGAACTGTGAATCGGTGAGCTTTGCGTTGGCCGGGACGATCCAGTCATTGTCACCCGATTTCGCCAACGGGATGATGACGGGCCCGTTCTGGCCGCTCGCGCCTTCGTGGATATGCGCGGCCATGAAAGGACCGCCCTGAGTCTTGAAGCTGCCGGTCACCGAACGGTCTTGCGCAACGCGAACTGAGCCGGTGCCCGAGGCACTGGTGCTGATCGGCGGCACTTCTTCGGCGCCTGTCATGCGCAGCGCAATGTCGCCGCCGCCCATGGTCGAACAGCCGGCGACGAACGCCAGCGCCGCAATGATCGATGTATATTTTGACGCACCTGAAATTCTTTTCATTTGAAACTCCTCTATGTGGATGTGTGTGCCCCGCGTGGCGCTAACAGTTGCGAGGAACGGGATATTCCCGTCAGACGGTCCGCGAGATCGTTCGCCGTGATCGGGATGGTCAGCGTAACACGTCTGCCGCAGCACGACCGTAAAGGCCGCTATTGCGCACACGGAACAGCTCTCCTGCGCCGGTGGTCACGTACAGCGACGCGAGCTCCACGTCTCCGAAAGTACAAGCCACCGGCATATCCGCGGGCACGCGATGCGAAGCCGCGATCTCGCCCGTCGGCGTGAACCCGTCACTTGGCAGGCGCCGTGATCTGCGAGAGGAATCCGGACAATTCGTCGCGCCGTTTCACAAGGAACGCCGCCGTTTCGGCGCCCCCCATGTAATAGTCCTCGTAATGATTTCGCGCCGCGAATTCCTTCCACGTCTTGCTATCGTGCACGCGCTTCAACGCAGCTTCCATCGTCGCCGCGGTATCTTTTGGCACACCGGCGGGCATAGCAAATCCACGTCCAGTACCCACGCTGATGTTGTAACCCAGCTCTTTCAGCGTCGGCACGTCGGGAACGCCCGGCAGGCGCTTTTCGCTCGTAACTGCAAGCACGCGCATCTTCTTGCTCTCGACCATCGAGATCATCTCGCTCAGATTCTCCGGCGTGAACGGAACGTGCCCGCCCAGCACCGCCGTCGTCGCCTCCGAGCCGCCTTTGAACGATACGAACTTGAATCGTGCGCCGGTTTCGCGTTCGATGAGATAGAGCAGCAGCCGCCCGGTTCCGGTCGCTGAAGTGATCGCCGAAGCGATTGCATTCGGCTCCCGCTTACCGGCTTCGATCAGATCCTTCATCGACTTGAACTTCGAATCCGCGGGCACGGCAATCGCCTGCGGATCGAGCGCGAAGAAAGCGACCGGCGTATAGGTATCGAGGCCCACCCCGAGCTCCGGTCGACTTGCAGCCGTCAGCAGCGTGCCCGTAGCGATCGTCAGGACGACGTGCGGATCGCCTTTCTTGCTTTTCACGTAATTGAACGCAACGCCGCCGCTTCCTCCGGTGCGGTTCGAAATCGTTACCGGCTGCGTGATGATCTTTTCGCGGCCGAGGATATCGGCAACGGCGCGCGCAAAAACGTCGGTCCCGCCTCCGGGTGAAGTGTGGACCACGAATTCGACCGGCCTGCTGGGATAGGTCTGCGCAACTGCGTAACCTGGAGTGATGCCGGCCAGCATTGCCGCAACAGCGAAAGACAACATGGCGCGACGGCGTGATGAAACCTTGCTCATGTTTTAACTCCTGCTCATGTGGCCTCGCCATCAGCGCGGCGCTGTAGCGCGGTATGTTAAGGCATCCCTGTCACCGCAACACGTTGCCTACACCTCCTGACCGAAAAACGCCGATGCTAGAATCTCCACGCTCATACGAAAGAGGCCCGCCATGCCGATCGGTAAGCTCGACCATTACTCAATACGCACGCTCGATATCGAAGCATCGCGACGTTTCTATACCGATGTGATGGGCTTCGAGCCCGGCTTCAGGCCTGATTTCGATTTTCCCGGAATATGGCTTTATAACCGTGCGGATGAGGTGGGTTCGTATGGCGTCGTTCACATCATCGGGATCGACCCCGCGAATCCGGAGGGCCTGAAGGCCTATCTCGGCGATCGCGACGTGAGCACGCTCGACGGCACCGGCACCGTCGATCACATGGCATTCACCGCGACCGGGCTCGAAGACATGCTCGCGCGGTTGCGGCGCGCCGGCGTTTCTTTCCGCGAGCGCACGGTTCCGAACCTCGGCATTCACCAGGTGTTCTTCGAAGACCCAAGTCAGGTGACGATCGAGCTCAACTACCCCGTTCAAGAAGCGCAGCGCGCAGCCTAGACCATGCTGTCTGCCGCACCTGCGCGGCGCGCGCTCGTCGCCGGCGGCTCACTCGGCGGCCTTTTCGCCGCAAACCTTCTCCATCGCGCAGGCTGGGACGTCCAGGTCTTCGAACACTCGCGCGATGATCTCGTGGGCCGGGGTGCCGGCATCATCACGCACCCCGAGCTCTTCGAGTGCCTTGCGCGGATCGGCATTCCGCTCGACGAAGGCTTCGGCGTGGATATTCCGGAGCGCGTCGCCTTCGATCGAACCGGCGCCGTGGTAGGTACCGCGAACATCCCGCAGTGCCTCACCACCTGGGGACGGCTGTATCAGCTTCTAAAAGGCGCGTTCCCCCAGGAACGCTACCACCTCGAGCATTCAGTGATTCGGGTGGAAGAGCGGCCCCGGCAGGTCGTCGCACACTTCGCGAACGGCATCGAGGCCGCGGCCGATCTGCTAATCGGCGCAGACGGCATCCGCTCGACGGTACGATCGCAGCTCTTGCCTGAAGTACGTGCGCGTTACGTGGGCTACGTCGCATGGCGCGGCCTTGCCGACGAGCGAGCACTCGATCCTGCGGTCCATCGCGATCTCTTCCCGCGTTTCGGTTTCAGCCTCGCCGCGCGCGAGCACATGCTGGGTTATCCAGTCGCGGGCTTTACGCGCTCAACGCGGCCGGGCGAGCGCTGCTATAACTTCGTCTGGTATCGGCCGGCCGATGAAGGCTTGGCGTATCCCGACATCTGCACCGACATTCAGGGACACCGGCATGAGATGTCCGTGCCGCCGCCGCTGGTGCGTCCGGACGTGGTCGATGCGGTGCGCCGCGCCGCCGATGATTACCTGGCGCCGCAGTTCGCTGAAGTCGTTCGCAAAACGCAGCAGCCTTTCTTTCAGGCGATCTTCGATCTGGAAACTTCGGCGATGGCGCTGGGGCGCGTGTGTCTTATAGGCGACGCCGCGTTCGTGGCGCGACCGCACTGCGGAATGGGCGTTACCAAAGCCGCCGGGGACGCGATGGCGCTCGTAGACGCGCTTTTCGAGGTGAACGATGACGTGCCTCAGGCTTTGCGCCTTTACGAAGCACGCCGCTTGCAGTTCGGTGCGTCGGTCGTTGCGCACGGACGCAAGCTCGGCGCTTATTTAGAGGGCGACGAAAGCGAAGCTGCGCGCGCTCATCACACTCCGGACGCCGTCATGCGTGAAATTGCCGTGACGCGGGATTACGTCAAGCAAAACGCATGTTGAATTATCTCCAGTCACGCATTCGCGGCACCGCCAGTGTCGGCCCCGGCGCGCCCCCGGCCGGCCTCATGCGTTTCTACTGGCACTTTGTACGCCAGAACAAGGTGTGGTACGGCGCGATGTTCGCGACGAGCCTTGCGGTGGCGTTGATCGATACGGTCATCCCGGTTTTCATCGGCAGGCTCGTGACGTTGATGGAAGCGACCGATCGGCACGCGGCGCTGGCTCAGCAGTCCGCCATGCTGATCGGGATGGTGCTGCTCATCCTCATCGTAAGGCCGCTGGTGATGCTCACCGACATCGCCGTACGCCAGAACGCGCTGATTCCGGGAGTCACCAGCATGATCCGCTGGCAGAGCCACTGGCACGTTCTGCGCCAGGCGCTGCCCTTCTTCCAGAACGATTTTGCCGGGCGTATCGCGCAGCGTGTGATGCAAACTGCGAATGCGCTGCGCGAAAGTGTCATGTCGAGCATACGGGCGGTTTTCTACATTGCCGTCTATGGTGTGAGTGCATTCGTGTTGATGGCGGCATCCGACTGGCGGCTGGCCCTGCCGACCTTGTTCTGGTTCATGGGCTACATCATTTTTCTGCGGCGCTTCGTGCCGCGCATGCGCGATCTCGCGAAGAGCAGCTCGGAAGCACGCTCTCTGGTAATGGCGCGGGTTGTCGACAGTTACACCAACATTCTCACGGTCAAGCTCTTCGCGCGGCTTGCGGACGAAGACGCGTATGTGCGCGAAGTGATCGACGATCATCAGACTGCGATGGCCGCGCATATGCGCCTGCTTTCGCGTTTCATGTTCTGGCTGTCCGCGATGAACGCCGCCCTCCTCACCAGCACGGCGATCATCGGCATTACGCTCTGGGCCCAGGGCACGATCAGTGCGGGCGTCGTCGCTACGGCGCTACCGCTCGCATGGCAGATCGCGAACGTCGCCGGCTGGGTGAGCTGGGAGATCACGGGCATCTTCGAAAACATCGGCGTGGTGCAGGAAGGCATGCAAACCATAGCGGTACCGCACAGCGGGACCGACCGGCCGGGTGCAGTCCTACTCGAAGTGCCGCGCGGCGAGATCCGGTTCGAGAATGTGCACTTCACCTACGGCAGAAGCGACGCAGCACCCGTCCTCGATCACCTCACGTTCACGATCAAGCCGGGGGAGCGCGTGGGGCTCGTCGGGCGCTCGGGCGCCGGTAAATCCACCCTCGTGAACCTCCTGCTTCGCTTTTACGATCCCGAGCAGGGCACCATTCGCATCGATGGGCAGGACCTGGCCAACGTGACACAGGAAAGCCTGCGTGCGGCGATCGGCATGGTGACGCAGGACACTTCACTTCTCCATCGTTCGATCACGGCGAACATCCGCTACGGCCGTCCTGGCGCGAGCTTCGAGGAGGTGGAAGCCGCCGCGCGCAAAGCGCACGCACACGAATTCATCATGGGCCTTCGCGACTGGAGAGACCGCACTGGATACGACGCTCATGTGGGCGAACGCGGGGTGAAGCTCTCGGGCGGCCAGCGCCAGCGGATTGCGATCGCGAGAGTCGTGCTGAAGGACGCACCCATCCTCGTGCTCGACGAAGCAACATCGGCGCTCGACAGCGAAGTCGAGCTTGCCATTCAGGAGCAGCTGCTGGGGCTCATGGAAGGAAAGACCGTCATCGCCATCGCACATCGCCTTTCCACGATCGCGCGCATGGACCGGCTGATCATCATGGATCAGGGCCGCATCGTCGAGCAGGGATCGCATGAGGCGTTGCTGCGCCTCGGCGGGCATTACGAAAAGCTCTGGCGACATCAGTCCGGCGGCTTTCTCGCACCAGAGGACGTGGCGGTCGAAACGGCAACCGAGTATCCGGACGAGGCGCCCCTGGTGGAGACACACGTCGAGCCGATGGTTGAATCGGGCACCGACGACGCCCCGGTCCCTGCGCGTGCGTGACGGACAGCGATGGGATTGAAGCCGCTGCTGTCGATCGCGTTCTTCTTTGCAGGCACGCAATCCGCGGTCGCCCAATACATCGTTTTTGCGTCGGTGCAGGACGCGCGCGAACTTCTCCTAACGAGCGACGCCTACTTGCAAAGCATCAGTAGTATTGCTTGATGTGCTCGTACGCCTTGTCGAACAGCTCCTGGTCCGTGTGAAGCTCGCAAAACCAACTGGGCGCTCGGCTCGGACGACGACGAGGACGAGGACGAGAAGGGTTACCTCAACCATTCGGAAACGCAGCTTCGTGCCGATGACGTCGCTGCACTTGCCCCATCTGCGTCGGTGCAGATCCTGCGGATCCAGGTGTTCCAGCCCCACATAAATCTCGTCCGGCGCCGTCCGGAGCTATCGGTGTAGCGGTTTTCATTTGTTGAACCGGTGCTCGAACTCACCGACGACCGCCATGATTTCATCGAACGACGGCGGGTCGCCGGAGAACATTTCCGTGCGCATGGCGTCGTAGTCGCTTTTCCAGGCGGAGACCTGCTCGTCCGGCGGGAGCAAGCGCAGCGAGCCCGGGCGCAGGGTCGAATAGTCCATCCAGCTATAGCCAAAAAACGCGACGCGGTAGGCGGCGACGCGGTCGAAGAGACCTTCGTCCGCCATTGCCTGATCGGCTACGCCGTTTCGAATCAGCGACCAGACGTCATAGTAATGGCGGGACATCCTGTTTTTGCGCGCAGCCCGCTCCGGCGGACGATACGTCTCCTCATGGAGCAGCATGACCTTGTCCCAGAAGGTGCGCCGCGCGACGACGGTGCGTATGGAGAATCGTCCGTCGCCGATCGCATCGGGCATCGCTTCGCACAGATAGGGCTGGAGCGTGGGGTGCTCGACGGGCTCGGTTGCGGAACGGGCGCCCATCTCGATTCTGACTGCAGGCTGCAGATAAGTCGGCGCTTCGCCGGCCAGTGATTGCGGATAGTTGAAGAGCAGCGTTTGCTGGTCGCTGTCTTCCTGCTTCGACGCGGGAACCAGCGACCATTTTTCACTTTTTGGAATCTGCGCACTGATTCGCGCGGCGAGCGCGGGCATGAGCTCCTGATGAATGCGGGCACTGCACGTCTTGACGAGCTTCTTCTGCCTGTTGTTGCTGAGGGTTGCCCCCGCAAAACCCAGGAACTCGCGGCTGATCACCACGTCGACGTCCTCCGAGAAGCGTTCGATCAGCTTCCACCCCTTGGAGAGTGAAGTACCGCCCTTGAACGCGAGCTGTTCGCCCCAGCGCGGAAGACCGAAGAGCTCGCGCAGGGTCCAGCAGACCCAGAAGTCCTTTTCGATGCTGGCGGTCGCCAGTCCGAGCGCGTTCCCCGCTTCTTCGCAGAGCAATCTGCGCCGCGATGCTTCCAATGCCAGGAAGGCATCCATGCGTCACTTAACCGCAGACTGGGCGACTTTACGCATGATCTCGGCGATCCAGCCGGGTGCGTAACGCAGGTCTCTCAGCAGCTGCGCCTTATCGGCGCGAGAAAGCCGCCGCCGCAGAATGTCTACGATCCTCTTCTCGTCGGTGTGCCGTTGCCCCATCCACCGCAGCGCCTGGATGACGAGCCCGCTCGCCGTGCCCGCGGTTGCCATGTTCCGCGGCGTGGTGCGTTTCAGGGCGATCCGTCTCTTTCCGAGCTGCACGTTTCGGGCTGGCCCGTCGGTGAGGTACACGACCCGTACGGGCACCTGCTCGGAGAGCCCGAGCAAGTTGGCGGCATGACCTCCGGATGGTTGAAGGCGGGTGCTGTCGCGGTCTTGGAGGGCCCTGGCAATGTCATCGGTCGACGGTGAAAGCACGCCCAGGCTGGGATCGGTTCGCGGGTAATCGTAGAGGCCGCGCGCGAGCTTGCGGACGATTCCTTTGCGGGTTAGCCGGGTCAACGCCATGGCTATCGAACGAGGATCGCCGAGGACGCTGAAGTCCTTGGGCGTGAACACCCACCCCCTGCCATGTCCATATATGATGGAACGCACTCTAGGTTCAACGACTTGCGTTCTTTTTTTGGCGGCGGCCATGTTGTAAAAAGTATAGTCTTTTTACAACACAATTCAATTCTTTCTCGAGTCGAAAAGCCTTGAAGGGCGTCCTCCCCTAGAGACGCACGTTGCGCCACGCTTTGCCTTGGCGCTGCAGGTGCGCAATGTAGGAGATCAGGATGCCGCCCGAACCGCACGTGCGGTCGTAGAGGCTCTCGCCGGGCTGGGGGGCTCCAGCATCTCGGTCATCAGGTGAGCCACGGTGCGGTTGGCAACATCGTTCAGAACAGCGATCGAATAATTCCACCATCCACGCGTTGAGCAGCGCCGTTGATTGCGGCAGCTCGCGGCGAGCATAAAAAGACGACCTGCGCCGCGATCTCGTCAGTCGTGGCCCAGCGTTGCAGCAGCGAGGCGCTTCCGGGACCTTCGAAGTACGCGCTGCGCATTTCGTCGAGCGACTTACCTTCATCCAGTGCGATCTTTTCGAGGAAAACCTCAACGCCCTCGGACCACGTGGGCGCAGCAAGGACGCTGTTAACCGTCACGCCTGTCGCCCGTGTCAGCTCGGCCAGCCCGCGCGCGATCGACACCTGCGCGGCTTTGCTCATCGCATAGTGCAGCATGTCGGGGTTCGGTTTGACGCTCTGCTCGCTCGCGATGAATATGACGCGTCCCCAGTCGCGCGTCAGCATGCCGGGCAGTAGCGCGCGCGCGAGCCGAACGCCGCTCATGACATTGAGCTCGAACATGTCGGTCCAGTCTGCATCGCTGATGGAAGTGAACGACTTCACTTCGAAGTAGCCCACGTTGTTCACGAGAATATCAACTGGGCCGATGGCTTCTATAGCGGCGAGGAGCTGGCGCGCGCCCTCCGCGCTTGAAAGATCCGCGGCAACGCCGCGCACGTCGCCGTGGGCGGACAGCGCGGCGACGGCTTTCTCCACGAGCGCCCCGCGACGCCCGTTGATGATGACGCGCGCACCTTCGGACGCCAGCATCTTCGCGATCGAAAAACCGATCCCTTGCGTGGAGCCCGTTACCAGCGCGCGCTTACCTGCGATCTCGAGGTCCATCCCGCTCCCTTGGCTTCCACCGCGATTATGTATGATAGGCGCTTACGTAACGCGAGCTTTACAGGAGCGCCGATGAAAACCCCCGCGAGCATTGCCAGGCACCCGATCCACCCGATGCTCGTGCCGATTCCAATCGGCCTCTGGATCTTTTCCTTCGTGTGCGACCTTCTGTTCGTCCTCGGTTCCGGCGCGATTCTCTGGTTTACGCTGAGTTACTGGACGATGATCGGCGGCATCATCGGCGCCGTGATCGCGGCGATCCCCGGTGTGATCGACATGCTGTCGTTGAAGGCCGGCGTCAGGAAAATCGCGCTCGCACACATGGCGCTCAACGTGACAGCGGTGCTCGTTTACGCGGTAAACGTGGGCATGCGGATCAGCGGCGCCGAAGTGATCGGACTGCCGCTCGCATTTTCGATCGCCGGCATGGCGCTGATCGGAATCTCCGGCTGGCTGGGCGCGCACATGGTCTACGTGCACCGCGTCGCGGTCGACGCGCCGGAGCGTTAAGGCTTTCGCGCGCCCGGCAGCACCATCTGGGTTTGTGTGACGATGCGACGAGCCGGCGATCCGTATTGCGGATCGTCGTCTGCCACACCATTGTGGTACGTCCGATGTGAAGGGGCCTTGAAACCGCCTTGAGCATGGGCGCTACACCTGCCGCAAAGAAGTTCGTCTTCGATTCGAGTGTGGTCGTTCGGTAACCGTCAGGCAGATTCGCCACGGTTCCCGTTGCGCCGAGCGCATCCGCGAACGCCATGAGTGCCCCGCCATTTACGATACCGGAACGGTTGAGATGTCGCGCAAGCACGGGCATTTCGGCGCTGACCTTTTTCCGGGTGACACTGACAAGACGCACGCCCAGATTCTTTGCCATCCCCCCCTGGGACACCACTTCGTGCGCGCGACCTGTCGCGTGCTTCGCGCCGGAAGCTTTCGTTTTCATGACCACGTTTTATGAAAGTTGCGAAGGACGGTAGAACGCGGCTGCGTTATCCCAAAACACCCGGCGCGATAGCACGTCGCCCAGCGTGTCGCGTATCAGGTCGATATCCGACGGCAGAAAAGGCCGACGCGCACGCTGTGAGGGAAGATCGCTACCGAACATGAGGCATTCCGGATTCGCATGCGAAAGATCCCGCAGGGCGCCGGGCACATCGACCTCGGTTCGACCAAAGCCCGTGGCCTTCACCCGGGCTCCGCGCTCTGCCAGCTTGAGCAGGGTGGGAAGTCCCGCCTGTGTCATGCCGAGATGATCGACGCTGAACGCAGGAAGGTTCGAGACGATCCCGAAGACCGACTCGAGCGCGGCGGCATCGGCGTAAAGCTCAGCGTGCCAGCCTGCAAGATCGTGAACCCTGCGGGCGAGACGGTCCATGTCTTCGATGCCCGCGGAGCCGCCGCGATAAAGATTGAAGCGCACCGCGCGCACTCCCGCGGCGTTCAGCTTCAGTATCTCCGCATCGGTCACGGTCGCGGGCACCTGGATGACGCCGACGAAAGCGGGTCCGAAGGCTGCGAGCGCCTCATACATGTATTCGGTTTGAGTACCCTGGAAAGAACCGGCTATCACGGTCCCGCCGGTGATGCCCAGACCTTCGGTGCGCGCCTTGTAATCGTCGACGGTAAAGACCGGAGGGAGGAACCCCTGGTTCTCCATGACCGGGAACCGCGGATCGATGATATGAAAATGACTGTCGAAGAGTTGCTGCACGCTAAGCCGCTGTTTGCGTTCAATTTACGTCAACAAGGAGCAACGCGATCCTACCATGACGCCAACGGCTCCCGTGCCGTTAGCCGACGCAGTACAGCCTTGCGTATCAGATCGCTGCGGCGAGCATCTTTCCAGCCGCGGCATAAAGACCCAGCGCGAATACCTTGCGCAGGACGCCGAGCGGAAGCCTGTGCGACGTCGCAGCACCGGCAGGCGCCGCGATCATGCTTGCGAGCACGACACCGCCGAGCGCCGGCAGATGCACATACCCAAGGCTGAACGACGGCAAGCCCTGCACCTGCAACCCCGCGAGGATGTATGTGACGGTGCCGGCCAATGCTATGGGGAACGCAAGGGCGCTCGCGCTCCCAATCGCCGTGCGCATCGATACCGAGCACCAGGTGAGGAACGGCACTGTCAGCGTCGCCGCGCCGACGCCGACAAGACCCGAAACGATGCCGAGTCCACCGGCGGTTGCGGTGAGCGCAGACGTGCGCGGCAACTGCCTGGTCGGCTGCGTATTGGCACCAAGGAGAAGCTGGGTCGCAGCGACACCGGCGAAAACGACGAACGCGGCTCTCAGCGCGAGACATGGCAGTTGCGTCGATACGAGGGCGCCGCACACAGCGCCGCCCGCAAGTCCCGGCGCCATGCTGCGAACGAGTGCCCAGTCCACCGCGCCCCGTGCGTTGTGCGCACGCAGACTCGAGAACGACGTAAAGATGATCGTCGCGAGTGAGGTCCCCATCGTCAGCGGCATGACGAGTGCGGCGTCGATTCCTTGTGCCGCGAAGACGGCGGCAAAAACCGGGACGAGCACCAGACCGCCGCCGATGCCCAACAGCCCGCTCAGGAATCCCGACAGCAGACCTGCTCCGGTGAACAGCAGAACCACGTCCATACACACTCCGCGGGGCGTTGCCCGCAAGAAGAGCGGGGCAGGAACGCATCGTGGGCGAATCGGCGCCGCGGGAATATCGGACGGAGCACCTACGACGAACCGCCTACCAAGGCATATTCAGCCTCGAGCCATGGCACCGGGGCGCCTGCGTCATCGTTCAGACGGCACACCGATTGCGCAACGGAGAAGTAACCACCATCGCGCGCGCCGGACAGTGTTTCATCGCACGCTGCGGAGACGACAGGATCGAAGCCCGCACGGTGCTCTTTGCGACCGGCGTCGTGGACGTCGAGCCGGATCTGCGCAGTGATGATCCTGCTGCGCTGCGCCGGCATATTGATTAGGCCGTGCGCATTCTCGCAAGCCGGACGACGAGTATGGCTGCTAAGGGAATCGCCAGCCCCATCGCGGCCTGAGCGATGAGCAGATCCCCGAGCCGGCTGTAATCGGCCGCGACTTTGACGGCATTGGTAACCGGATCCCTGATTTCGCGAGTGACGACGTAGATCTGAGTCAGGTATTTTGTGCCGAGCTGCGACAGCGACAACGCGAGGTTGGTGAAAGACGCCATCACGGCGAAATACGTCGCCTTCAGGTTCGCGGGCGCGCTGCGCGCGATCCACACGAGCATCGGAATCATTGCGATCTGCCCGAGGGGAGACTCCAGCGCCGTGTTGACGAACGCGATGAAGCGCGCATCGACGACGCCGCCCGTCAATCGGGCAGTCCACTCATGGAAGCCGTAATACATTGCGACGTACGGCACCGACAGCACGAAGGAGGCGATCGTCAGAACGCCTACGACATAGCTGATCGAGTGGTCCGCCATGAAGCGCCGGAAAATGAACATGCCGAAGAGGGTCAGGGTGCTCGCTGTAAGGCCCAGCACGCTGAAGAATTGCGGATCGAATCCAAGAACATCGATGTTCCACCAGTTCACGCCCGGTCCCGGACCCGGCACGGCCCTGAAGATGAAAATAACGATCGCGGTTCCGATGAGCGTCTCGCGAGATGCCGCGTCGAGCTCGCGCGTGATGCGTCCGATGAGAAAGGCGACGATCGCGAAAGATCCCGCGAAGATGATCTCCTGGTTGTAACGCGCTTCGGACGCGCCGAGCGTGACGGTAAAGATCACGAACACAAGGCTGCCGCCGAGAATCCACCAGTTGGCTGCGGGCGGTTCGTCCTGAACGGACACCAGGCGGCGCGCCTCTTCGCGGCTGACACCTTGCTCGAGAAGGCGCCGGCGACGCCGCACTTTGAGAATTTCCGAGATCGCGACACCCATGATGGAAATGAGCGGTATCGCAAGCGCCATCCGATAGACGTCCGCGTATATGAGCGCGCGATCGGCCCGCGGCAGGTTTTCCGTGCCGGTGAATACGTAGAGGTTGATGAAAGCCACGAGCACCGTACCGCCGATGATGGCCACCCGGCCGAGCGTCTGCATCGTCGTGTGCATGAGCTTCTGGCGCTGCGGATCGATCGCGTGCCCACGCTCGTCGACACGCGGCACCGCCTCCACGGTCATCGCGTCCGCGACCGCGTCCTGCACGACGAAGCCGATCGGAGCGAGGATCTCGCTCACGACAAACCACATTTCGATCGGCATGATCGCGGCCATCGCTTCACGGTGCTCGATTAGCAGTACCATGATGCCGAGGCTTGCGCCGATGAGCCCGGCGCCAAAAACGACCAGCAGGCTTTTCCACCGCCAGACGAGATCGATGAGATGGCCCACCGGCATCTTGAGCACCCACGGGATTCCTGCCCAGAATCCAAGCGCCGCAAGGAAGGTCGCGGAGAGGCCGAGATGCTCTTTTACGAAGAACGTGCCGACGATCGCCGTCAGCCCCGAAATACCGGCCGCGAGATAAACCATGAGCGGCGGCAGGTAAGAGAGCCGAATGTCGCGGCCGAGGGTCAGGACGTTACGGTCGAACCATTGCCACAGCAAAATGCGTCGCCTTTTCACTTGAGGTGCCGTCGTGCGCTGCAGACCGGCAGGCGCTGACGTAAGTACCGCGCCAGTCCGAAAATACACGAAGGCGCGCCATGAGCGAAATCGATTCGGGTCGCCGCGAACCGCGCTAGCCGCCTTCGCGCTCTATTCCGCCGCGGCCATGAATTGCAAGCGCGCAAGATGTGCGTACAACCCGTCTTCGCGCAGCAGCGCTTCGTGCGTGCCGACGGCGTGCACCCGACCGCGCTCGAGCACGATGATTCGCGCCGCGTTACGCACGGTAGCGAGCCGGTGGGCGATAACCAGCGTCGTGCGGCCGCGTGAAAGATGCTCGAGAGCCTGCGCGACCTGCCGCTCGCTCTCCGCATCGAGAGCGCTTGTAGCTTCATCCAGTAGCAGGATCGGGCGATCGGCGAGCAGCGCGCGCGCTATCGAGATACGCTGCCTCTGTCCGCCCGAAAGCTTGATTCCGCGCTCGCCCAGGTTGGTATCGAAGCCTTCGGGCAGCGCTTCGATAAATTCGAGCGCATGCGCTGCGGCGCACGCATCGCGAACCTCTGCAAGGGAAGCTGCAGGACGACCGAACCGCACGTTCTCGGTAACGCTTGCAGCGAAGATCACCGGGTCCTGCGGCACGAGTGCAACGGCACGGCGCAGCTCCAGCGGATCACAATGACGGATGTCCGCGCCGTCGATGAGCACACGACCTGAAGTCGGGTCGTAGAAGCGCAGGATAAGCCCGAAGACCGTCGATTTTCCGGCGCCCGACGGCCCGACGAGCGCCACACGCTCGCCCGGGCGGATATCGAAAGCGACGGGACCGAGGGCAAGGTTCTCCAGCCGCGTGGGGTACGCGAAGGTGACGTTGTCGAAACGTATCCCTCCAGTCACTCTTACCGGCAATGTCAACGCGGGCGCGGCAGCCGCAAGCGCAGGTGGCGTGTCGAGCAGCTCCATCAGGCGCTCCGTCGCGCCCGCCGCGCGCTGGATCTCACCCCACACTTCCGACACCGTCCCCGCGCCGCTCGCCACCACAACCGAGTAGAAAACGAACGCAGAGAGCTCGCCCGCGGTGAGCCGCCCGGCAAAGACATCGTGCCCGCCGAACCACAGGATGATCCCGATTGCGCAGAATCCGATCAGCATCACGAGCGAGATAAGCCACGCCTTGACTCGGATACGATGCACGCCAACTTCATAAGCCGACTCGACTGCCGAACCAAAATGCTGGAGGGTCCGCACTTCATGACCATAGGCCTGTACCGTACGTATTTCATGCAGTGACTCGTCGATATGCGAAGACACATCGGCGACTCGATCCTGATTCACGCGGGAGAGGCCGCGCACGCGGCGACCCATGAAAAGAATCGGAATGATCGTCGCAGGAACGCCGAGAACGACGAGCGCGGCGAGCTTGACGCTGGTAAGGAACATGAGCACCAGCGCACCGATCATCATCAGTCCGTTCCGCAGGAACATCGACAAGCCGAAGCCGATGACCTGTCGCAGCTGCTCGGTATCGTTGGTGAGCCGGGAGGCAATCTCACCGGTCCGCGCCGAATCGAAAAATGCCGGGGACAGCGTGAGTACGTGGGCGAACACCGACTGCCGCAGGTCGGCAATCACGCGTTCGCCGACGCTCATCATGAGGTAGAACCGAGTCCACGTTGCAGCGGCAAGAATCACGGCGACGCCGACGATCGCGAGAAGCCCCAGATTCAGGAGCCGCGGATCGCCGCTGCCGAATCCGGCATCGATCACGTGCCTCAGGCCCTGCCCCAATGCGAGCACACAACCTGACGCAATCAGCAGCGCGGTCAGCGCGACGGCGATGCGCGCGCGATAGGGCGAAACGAATCGGGCGAGTCGAAGGAGGTGTGAGACTTCGCCGCGCGGCGGCGGGGTGAAACCGGGAGGAAGGGCCACAGACTTTTATCGGCGACGCGGCGGGTGGCGTCGCGTCACGGGTACGCGTTCTCCGGCTTTCCGGTCGTGAGGAAGTGGTAATAGCTCGAGATGAAGAGGTTCATGCGGTAGTAGTTGCGCACATCGCTGTACTTCTCGAACCGGACGTTTTTGATGATCTCGTCGCGCGTCATACCCTTCGCAACAGCCGCGCGCATACCGGCGTCGAAATCCGAGAGCATCCGCGCTTCGGCGAGCACGTCTTCCTTGGTTCCGATGTCGCCATGGCCTCCGAGGTATTTTTCGACGTCGAGTGAAGCGATTTTCTTCAACACGCCGATCCATCCCTGCATTGAGGGCGTGAACGACGGGTTCGGCCAGCTGTTGGTTGAGAACGGTCCACCCGCGAACAACACGCGTTCCTGCGGAAAATGGATGAACGTGTCACCCGGGTTCTGCCCTGCGCCGAAGTAAAGCAGGTCGACCGTACGTCCGCCGAGCGTCAGCGTCATCTTCGAATCGAAGGTGACGTCGGGCAGCACGAGCGTCACTTCAGCGGGATCGTAGTTGCGCTGCTTGAAATAGCCCATGCGGCGTTTCATTTCACGATCGAATTGCGCTTTCATCATCCCGGCAGTATCGCGGTGCGCGATGATGGTTGCGCCTTCGCGTTTGAATACCGAATTGCCGAAGTAGTGATCGCCGTGCGCATGCGTGTTCACGACCCAGCGAATCGGCTTGTCGGTGATCTTGCGGATCGTGGTGACGAGCTCCTCAGCACGCTTCGGGTGCTGCCGCGTATCGATCACCAGCACACCGTCGTTCGTCACCAGAAACGCGCTGTTCGACTCTTGATGGTGATACTGGAAGTAGAGCCCCGGCGCGACCTCGGTCACTTTGAGCGGGATGTCTTTTTCTTCGATCTCGCCCGCCCCGCTGGCAGCCGCATGAACAGCGGGCGCGGGAAGCATCACCGCAACGGCAAAGAGCAGCGTACGGAACGAATGCAGAAACACGTTCATGATCTTCCTTCAAGCATCAGGATGCGGCCGGGCGATTATAGCCCCGCCTATAATCTCACCAGCCATGCCGATCCCCCTTGTCCTTACACTCTCGACCGTCTCGTTCATCAGCAGCAAGGGTTACCGGATCCTCGCGACACTGTTCGCTGTCAGCCTCGGCGCCGGCCCACTGCAGACCGGAATTCTCTTTGCGCTCTGGGGGCTCTTCCCGTTTCTGCTCTCCGTCTATGCAGGGCGCCTCGCAGATCGCTTCGACAATCGGCTGCTCATGCTTTACGGGCTGGGCGGCTTCACCCTCAGCCTCGCGCTGCCGTATTTCTGGCCCACGCTCACGGTTCTGTATGTGTCAGCTGCGATGGGCGGGCTCACGAGCATGGTCTTCGTCGTCGCCACCCAGAACCTGATCGGCGTTCTCTCCTCTGCGAAGGCACGCACGCGCAACTTCAGCTACTACGGCCTTGGTGAGTCGGTTTCCGCCGTCGTCGGCCCCGTGCTCGTCGGTTTTTGCATCGACGCCTCTGGTCATGCATTCACGTTCCTGCTGCTGGCGCTCATCAATTTCGGATGTCTCGCCCTTCTTCTCGTCACGCGTAAAGTCATTCCGAACACAGTGCGCCACGACGATCGCAAGGCCGCACGCAATGCGAAAGACCTCCTTGCGCTGCCGGCGCTGCGCAACGCACTGCTTGCGAACGGTGTCGTGATGGCAGGCCTCGATCTATTCAGCCTGTACATGCCGATCTATACGCACAGCCTGGGGTTCAGCGCCACGGCGATCGGGATCATCATGGGCGCGTTCGGGGCCGCGGCTTTCGTGACACGCCTGGCGATTCCACCTTTTACCGCACGCTGGGGCGAGCACCCGATGATTACCGGGGCGCTCGCGCTCGCAGCGGCCGCGTTTGTCGCGGTGCCCTTCACCACTCAGCCGATCGTTCTCGGCCTTGCTTCGTTCGTACTGGGCTTAGGCTTAGGCTGCGGTCAGCCGCTGACGATGATCCTCGCCTTCAACGCGGCGCCCGCGGGCCGCGCGGCGGAAGCGATCGCGATGCGGTTGTCGGTGAGTTACGGCGCGCACGTCGTGATCCCGCCTGTCTTTGGCGCCGTCGGGGCGATGATGGGCGTCGCTCCGATTTTCTGGACGTGCGCGCTGCTGGTCGGCGGCGGTGCGTGGGTTACGCGTGAGAAACCTAAAACAGGATTGACCGGAGAGGACGGCAGGTTCTTTTAGATCTTCACGACGACCTTACCGGTCATCGCATTCGACTCCATGTGCTGCTTCGCCGCGGGAATGTCCTCGAAGCTGAACACGCGATCGACAAGGGGCGCGAGGCGCTTCTCGTAATAGCCCGGCAGGATGTCACGCTTGAACCCGCGCGTCGCTTCCGCCTTTTCGGCGGCCGTCAGCTTCGCGTTCGACACGCCGAAGATTTCGAAACGATTCGCGTGAACCGCTGAAAGATCGATTTCAGCATGGTGCGAGCCGTCGACGTAACCGACGATCGCACCATGCTGAAATCGATCTTTCAGCGGTTCACGCGAATCGTTTCGAAATCTTCGGCGTGTCG
>JBKJPI010000085.1:0-4037 GCA_046595235.1 Burkholderiales bacterium
CGAATTCACGCCGCGTCTCATCGACGCACATGGCAGGCTCGACAAACTCGCGGCGCACGTTCACCTGCCGGTGCAGTCGGGCTCCGACCGCATCCTGGCGGCGATGAAACGCGGCTACACGGCAATCGAATACAAATCGATCGTGAAGAGGCTTCGCGCAGTGCGGCCCGATCTCAGCATCACGTCCGACTTCATCGTCGGGTTTCCTGGCGAAACGGACGACGATCATGCTGCTACGCTCGCGCTGATCGATGAAATAGGGTTCGACGGAAGCTTCAGCTTCCTTTACAGCGCCCGTCCCGGCACACCCGCCGCGGCGCTGGCTGACACCACACCTGACGAAGTGAAGCGCGGCCGCCTGCAGTCACTGAAGCTAAAGCTCGATGCGTCAGCTCGCCACATCAGTGAAGCGATGGTCGGCACGCGTCAGTGCGTGCTCGTCGAAGGTATTTCGAAAAAAAACGCCGACGAGCTCGCGGGTCGCTCGAGCAACAACCACACGGTCAACTTCGCCGGCGCGTCGAGTCTCATCGGAAAATTCGTTGAAATCGTGATCACCTCCGTGCGGCCGCTGCGCGGAGAAGTCGCTTCAGTACTCTCCCCTGTAGTTCATTAAGGCCCCCTTTGGAAATCAGCTTTACGCCGGTGGACAACCAGCGGCTCGCCAATCTTTGCGGCGCACTCGACGAGAACCTGCGCCAGGTAGAGACCGCGCTCGACGTGAACATTGCCCGTCGCGGTGAGCATTTTTCAATCAGCGGTAAACCGGCCAGAACGAAGGTGGCCGCAAAGCTCCTCGAAAGCTTTTACGAGCGTGCGAACGAGAACCTCAACCTCGAGGACGTGCAGCTCGGGCTGATCGAAGCCGGCGCAGAGAAGCCGAGCGAGGCGGCAGTGGCTGCAGCGCCGATGCTGCTGACGCGGCGTGCAGACCTGCGGGGACGCACGCAGCACCAGATCCAGTACCTGCAAAACATCCAGACGCACGACATCACCTTCAGTATCGGGCCTGCGGGGACGGGGAAGACTTATCTCGCGGTTGCCTGCGCTGTCGACGCACTCGAGCGCGATTCCGTGAAGCGCATTGTCCTCGTGCGGCCCGCCGTGGAGGCCGGGGAACGTCTCGGCTTCCTTCCGGGCGATATGGCGCAGAAGGTCGATCCCTACCTGAGGCCGTTGTACGATGCGCTTTACGATCTCATGGGCTACGACAAGGTGGCCAAGGTGCTCGAGCGCGGAGCGATCGAGATTGCTCCACTTGCGTTCATGCGCGGCCGCACGCTGAATCACTCATTCATTATTCTCGACGAAGCTCAGAACACGACGCCCGAGCAGATGAAGATGTTTCTGACTCGAATGGGGTTCGGCAGCCGCGCGGTGGTTACAGGTGATGTGACTCAGGTCGACCTCGCAAAAGGACAGAAGAGCGGCCTCATCGATGCGCAGGAAGTGCTGAAGAACACCCGCGGCATCGCCTTCACCCGCTTCGGCACAGAAGACGTCGTTCGCCATCCGCTCGTCCAGCGTATCGTCAATGCCTATCAAAACCGGGAAGCCCGCGTCGCGCGCGCGCCCGAAAAAAAGTAGCCGTCAGCGCCGGCGCGCAGTCGTGGATTTGAACGTCCAATATGGGACCCGCTCGAAAGCCGTCCCTTCGCCCGGTCACTTCCGCGAGTGGATCGATGCCGCCGCCACGGGTGATGCGCGTATCACTGTCCGACTGGTGGGGCTGGACGAAGGACGTACGCTCAACCGCGAATACCGTGGCAAGGATTACGCCACTAACGTGCTCACGTTCGTGCTGGACGAAGGCGCAGTGCGAGAAGGCGACCTTGCGCTGTGCGCGCCGGTAGTTTCGCGCGAGGCGCGCGCTCAGGGCAAGGCGGTGCTCGCGCACTATGCTCACCTCACTGTGCACGGCGTGCTGCATCTGCAAGGACATGAGCACGAGCGCGAGCCGGACGCTGCGGAGATGGAAAAGCTCGAAACGCGTATTTTGAGACGTCTTGGTTTTCCCGATCCCTACGCACCCACCAGGAGCCGGTAACAGCTCTCAGGCCATGGACGACACCCACAGTAAACCTTCACTGCTCGAAAGGCTGTCGACGTTTCTCATGCGAGAGCCCGAAGATCGCGAGCAGCTCATCGAGCTGCTGCACTCATCGCATGAACGCAATCTGCTGGACGCTGACGCGCTCGCAATGATCGAAGGCGTGCTCCAGGTTTCGGAGCTGCAGGCGCGCGACATCATGGTACCGCGCTCGCAGATGGACGTCATCGATGTCGGCGAATCGCCCGACAAATTTGTCCCGTTCGTAATCCAGACCGCGCACTCGCGATTTCCGGTGACGAGCGGCAACAAGGACGACATCCTCGGGATCCTTCTTGCCAAGGACCTGCTGCGTTATTACGCCGGCGAAGAAGAGTTCAACGTGCGTGAAATGCTGCGGCCGGCGGTGTTCATCCCGGAGTCGAAGCCCCTGAACGTGCTTCTCAAGGAGTTCCGCAAGAACCGCAATCACATTGCCATCGTGGTCGACGAATATGGCGGCGTCGCCGGTCTCGTCACGATCGAAGACGTGCTCGAGCAGATCGTCGGCGAAATCGAAGATGAATATGATTTCGATGAAGTCGAAGACAACATCGTGCAGGACAAAACGGGCCAGTTCCGAGTGAAGGCAGTCACCGAGATCACCGATTTCAATGAAAAATTCGGGACAGCGTTCAGCGATGAGGAATTCGACACGATCGGCGGCCTGGTTCTCAAGCACTTCGGCCGCGTACCGAAGCGTGGTGAGCAGGTCATGATGGATGGCTTCACTTTCAAAGTAGTCCGCGCGGACAGCCGGCGCCTTCATCTCCTCGAAGTGGTGCCGAAAGACGCCGTGTCGGGCTGATGCCGCGCATCGGCGCAGGCGCGCTGCCTGCCGGCGGCTCATTGCGCAAGCGCTACGGCCTCGACCGCTCTTCACTTGCCGCAGCCGGGCTGGGCGCCGTCACGGTCGCCGGGTTTGCACCGCTTTACCTCTACCCGCTGCCGGTCGTGACGATCGCGCTCTTCATGGCTCTTCTTACGCGCGCGCAGTCACCGCGACGCGCCGCCGCACTGGGCGAGTGGTTCGGTCTCGGCTTCTTCCTCGTCGGCGTCTCGTGGGTATATGTAAGCCTGAACACGTTCGGCGCGATGCCCGCCCCGCTCGCAGCATTGGCGACACTGCTCTTCTGCATGTTCATTTCGCTTTACTCTGCGGCAGCATCGTTTGGTTTTGCGTTTCTGCGAGCACCTGCATGGATCAAGCTCGCGCTTTTCTTTCCGGCCGCATGGACGATTGGGGAATGGCTGCGCGGCTGGATATTCACGGGCTTCCCGTGGCTGGCACTGGGCTACTCGCACATTCCCTGGAGCCCACTCGCGGGGTTCGCGCCATTGATCGGGGTTTTCGGCCTTTCGTTCCTGACGGTGCTGAGCGCGTCGCTGATCGTCCTGCTGGAGCGCCGTGTTCGCGGCAGCCGCGCGAGTGCCGCGCGTCGAGTTGCTACCCATCCGGCGCTGTATGTATTGGCAATCATCTGGCTCGGTGGGTACGCACTGACGCATGTGAAATGGACCGAACCTGCGGGTGCGCCGGTAAGCGTGGCGCTGCTTCAGGGCAACATCCCCCAGGACATAAAGTGGACACCCGAGGGCTTGCGCATGACGTTCGCCACTTACCATCGCCTCGCGCTCGCGAGCAAGGCCCGGCTGATCATATTTCCCGAAACCGCGCTCCCGCTTTTCCTCGCGGACGTACCGCCTGAATATCTCGAGAGCATTGCCGCCCACGGACGCAGTGTCGGCGGCGATGTCCTCATCGGAGTGCCCGAGAAACTGCCGTCAGGCGAGTACTACAACAGCCTTATCAGCGTCGGCACCTCGCCCACTCAGGTCTACCGCAAAACCCATCTTGTGCCTTTCGGAGAGTACATACCGGGACGACCGGTGCTCGGCTGGATCGTCGGCATTCTCTCGATCCCACTGCTCGATTTTTCGCGCGGAG
>JBKJPI010000371.1:0-15937 GCA_046595235.1 Burkholderiales bacterium
GCCGGGCAGATCCTCGGCACCGAGCTCGTCGCACGCGCGCCCGCCGACGGCTACACCCAGTTGATGGCCGCCAGCGCGATCGTACTCAACCAGGTGCTCGCGACAAAGCCGCCTTACGACATCCTTCGCGACTTCGTGCCGATTACGATCGGTGCGTCGCTGCCTCATGTGCTGACCGTTCATCCGTCACTGCCGGTAAAGTCGGTGAAAGAGCTCATCGCACTCGCGCGCGAGAAGCCCGGAGCGCTCAACTACAGTTCCGCAGGCTCGGGTACCTCGCTGCACATGGCCATGGAGCTCTTCCTGTCGATGGCACGCATCAACATCACGCACATACCGTACAAAGGTGCAGGCCCGGCCACCACCGACCTTCTCGCGGGGCACGTGCAAGTCGCTACGCCGAACACGCTGACGGTTGCGCCGCACCTTCGCTCCGGGAAACTCCGCGCGCTTGGAGTGACAGGCGCAAAGCGCGCCGCTGCGCTGCCGAACGTGCCGACGATCGCCGAGGCCGGCGTGCCGGGCTATGAGGCAATCTTCTGGTACGCGCTGTTCGCGCCGGCCGGAACGCCACGCCCGGTCATCGATCGCATGCAGACCGAGGTCGCGAAGGCGTTGCAGTTTCCGGATGTCGGCGAGCGGCTCGCTGCAGACGGCGGCGAGCCCGGCGGTATGCGGCCCGATGCGTTCGCGGCCTTCATCAAGAGCGAGCTCCAGAAGTGGAGCCGCGTTGTCCGCGAGGCAAAGCTGACGCTTAACTGAAGCGCAGCCACTGCAGGCACGTCAGTCGACGCGCGCGCCGGACGCCTTCACGACCTTCGCCCACTTGGCGATCTCCGCTTTCAGGAATGCATCCATCTCCGCGGGGGTGCTGCCGTTCAACTCGATGCCCTGCGCGACGAATCTCTCGCGGATCTCGGGCAGCTTGATAATCTGACCGATCTCTCGATTGAGCAGCGTGATGACGTGCTGCGGCGAACCGGCGGGCGCGAGGACACCGAACCAAGCGACCGCTTCGAAGCCCGGAAGGCCCGACTCTGCCATGGTCGCGATTTCCGGCACGGCGAACCATCGCTTCGGCGTCGTGACCGCAAGCCCTTTCAACTTCCCTGCTTTCAGGTTACCGAGCACAGCCACGATGTTGTCGAACATCATCTCGACGCGCCCGCTCATGATGTCGACGTGCGCCGCGACGCTGCCCTTGTAAGGCACGTGCACGATGTCGAGCCCGGTCTGAACCTTGAACATTTCGCCGGCAAGCTGATGCGAAGTACCGGGACCAGACGATGCAAAGCTCACCGCGCCCGGCTTCGATCTGGCGAGCGCGATCAGGTCCTTCACCGAATTTGCCGGCAGCGATGGGCTCACGATCAGCACGAGCGGCGTTTTGGTGATCATCGTCACTGTTGCGAAATCCTTCGCCGGGTCGAACGGCAGCTTCGAATAAACGCTCCTGCTGATCGGCAATGCGGCCGTCGCCATGGTGATGGTGTAGCCGTCCGGCTGTGCTTTCGCGCCTGCCTCGGACCCGATGTTGCCGCCGGCGCCAGCGCGGTTGTCGACGACCACCGGCTGCTTCAGGTTCTCGGCGAGCTTCGCGCCGACCGCGCGTGCGAGCACATCCGAGGCTTGCCCGGGCGGGAACGGCACGATCCAGCGAATCGGTTTGTTCGGATAGTTATTGCCCTGCGCGTTTACGTTGGCGACGCACGAAGCGCCGGCAAGCGCGGCGCCGAATAGATACCAGAGCTTCATCGCTGTTCCTCTTGTTGAACGTTGTACTGCCGGCTTCTGCTGTGACATGAGCCCCGTCATCTCACGCGCTCGCCCGCGCAAAGCGATCGCCCAGGAAAACGGAGCGGTCAAGCAGCTCGCGCTGAAGCTTCTTCACATTCAGATCGGGGAGTGCGGTGCCGTCTTTCGCACCCATCGCTGCAGCCACGCCCGCCGCCTCGCCCATGACGAGACACGGCGCCATGTTGCGCGTCGCGCCATGCGCGTGATGCGTGGCAGAGATGCAGCGGCCGGCGACGATCACGTTCTTCAACTCTTTCGGGAGTAGCGCGCGGTACGGGATGTCCATGGCGCCGTCGTCGCCGATCGGCTCGAAAATCGCCTGGCTGTCCTCCGGCGTGTGGATATCGATCGGGAAGCAGAGCTGGCCGATCGTGTCATCGAATTTCCGTCCTGCAAGGGCGTCCTCGCCGGTGATTTCGTAATGACCATCGATGTTGCGTGTCTCGCGAACGCCGGGAAGCGCCGCCGGCACGTAATAGCTCCCCTCGAAGCCGCCCACGTTTTTCTTTAGGAACTCGCCGATGCGTGCGCATTGCGCGGTGAGCGCGACTGTTGCGCGTGACAGCGAGAGCGAATCGGTACCATCGACATTGACCACCGCCGACGTGTTTACATTGATCTGGTTCGGCCAGCACGTGTTGAAAAACACGTGACGGTCGCGATTCGAAAAAACGCCTTCGGAAATAAGCTGCTCATTCCAGCGGCTGAAGCTGCCGTTGAAGTAAACGGGGAAGGGTTCGGGATGATCGGGCCGGCTGGCCATCGCCATTTTCTCGACGCCGAACGACTCGGAGATCCTGACCGTGTCGACGCCGTGGAAGTGAAGAATCATCGATACCGGCTGCATGCGGCCGGTGTTCTTCTCGCCCTTGCGCACGGCAGCGCCTGCGAATGTCGCGAGATCGGCATCGCCGCTGGAGTCGACAAACGACTTCGCGCGCACGGTATGGATACCGCCCTTGAGCGCGACCTGGGCGCTCGTGACGGTGCCGGCGCTGGCATCGGCGCCGATCAGGTTTGCGCCGTAGAGGATTTCCACGCCGGCCTCGGCGAGCATCGCCGTCGACATGATGCGGAAAAGCTCGCCGTCGACCGGTGTAACGGCGCTCACGAAACCGCCGAACGGGATGTGC
The DNA here is from genome assembly GCA_046595235.1 of Burkholderiales bacterium. Classification (GTDB taxonomy): domain Bacteria; phylum Pseudomonadota; class Gammaproteobacteria; order Burkholderiales; family SG8-41; genus JAQGMV01. The sequence continues at coordinate 2,931 of JBKJPI010000371.1, forward strand.
CCGACGGCGCCCCCCATTTTGATGAGCCGGTCAACGATCTCCTGGGCAATGCCGAATACCACCTGCCGGTTGAATTTGGTGATGTAGTTATGCAGGCAGAGCCCAGTCGTTGCGTTACCGCCGACGAAGGGGCGCTGCTCGAGCAGTATCGTCTTCGCGCCGCTGCGCGCCGCCGCGGTTGCCGCGGCTACACCGGTGACACCGCCGCCCACGACCAGAACATCGCAATTGAGCTCTTTCATGCCTTCGCTCCAGAAAAGACTGCGCACGGGATCCGCCGCTCGCGAATCGAGCGCAACGTGTCCATTGGCGCGCAGGATACCACTGGCGCTTGTCGCAGCTAATGCCCGGATGCGCCGGCACTTCCATCGGCGGAACGCGTCGCGGATAATCGCAGCGGCTCGCCGGAAGGGTCAACTCGGTTATAAACATTAAAATGCCGGACGAGCGAAGGAGGAGCACGTAATGATTTTTCCGAGAGTCGAGGACGCGCACAATATTTTCGACCTGCGTGACATGGCGAAGCGGCGGCTTCCCAGGTGGCTGTTCGAATTTGTCGATCGCGGCACCGAAGAGGAAGTGGCGCTGCGTAACAACCGCGAGGCCTTCGAACGCATCAAGCTGCTACCGCGGATGCTGGTCGACGTTTCCGGCCGTAAGCTCGACACGACCGTGTTCGGCAAGGAACACAAGATGCCGATCGGCATCGCTCCGACTGGCGCCGCCGGCATGATGTGGTATCGCGGCGAGCTCGAACTTGCGCGCGCCGCGAAAGCGGCCGGCATCCCCTTCTCACTTGCGACCGGTTCGATCACCAGCATGGAGCAGGTCGCCGGCGAAGTCGGCGGCACGCTGTGGATGCAGCTCTACATGTGGGCCGATCGCAAGCTTTCTCATCAGGTGGTGCGGCGAGCCGCGGCCGCCGGTTTCGAAGCGCTGCTGGTTACCGTGGACGGCGTGGTCGCGGGAAACCGCGAATACAACCGGCGCAATGGTTTCGCCGTGCCTTTCAAGTACAACAGCCGGAACACGGCTGACGTGCTCACGCATCCGCGCTGGATGCTGGGCGTGCTGGGGCGCTATATCGCCAACGGCGGCATGCCTACGCGCGCAAATTTTCCCGACGAGCTGAGGGGCAAGATCACGAGCGAATACGGCGGAGACAAGAACACCCGCAGTGATTCACTCAGCTGGGACGATCTCAAGGCGCTGCGCGATATCTGGCCCGGCAAGCTGCTGGTCAAAGGACTGCTGCATCCGGACGACGCGCTGAAGTCGCTGGAATACGGTGCGGACGGCGTCATCGTATCGAACCATGGCGGCCGCAACTGCGACGGCGCGCCGTCGCCGATCGAGGTGCTTCCGGCGATCGTGAAAGCAGTCGGTGACCGCACGACAGTCATTTTCGACAGCGGCGTGCGCCGCGGGAGCGATGTGGTGAAGGCCCTGGCTCTCGGCGCGAAAATGGTGCTGATCGGACGCAGCACGCTGTATGGCACTGCCGCTGCGGGCGAAGCGGGCGCGAGCCGCGCGCTCAACATCTTTCGCGGCGAGATCAGCCGCACGATGGCGCAGATATCCTGCAACACCGTCGCCGAAATCGGGCCACAGCACATCGCATTTCAGGAGGCGTTGCGCATGGCAGCACAACCGGCACCCACTGCTTCGGCCGGGCCCGCGTTGCAGAATGTGCAGCCGATCGCCGCACGGCAGGGCGCTTGATTTGAGAGATGGCGGCGAGGTCAGGACGGAGTTGCGGATTGTTGAACGCCGCCGGCAAGCGGCGTAACGACACGCTCTCAACCTGACCAGTTGTCCAAGCAGGCGTCACGCAGCCATTGACGAGGCCCCCCGTGCTCGCGCAAGCTTCGCGCGAATCGGAGGAGTCAATCGTGCGGAATACCGCCCAGCCACGAACGCAGAATGTTGAAGAGCTTCCGGCGCGGCCGGTGTCCAGAGAAAGCTCGCGCAAGACGCGCGAGATGATCCTGGACGGTGCGCTCGTTGAATTCTCAGAGAAGGGTTTCGACGGCGCCCGCATTGACGAAATCGCGATGCGCGCCGGCGTGAACAAGAATCTTCTGTATCACCACTACGGCAGCAAGGACGGCCTGTTTACTGCGCTTCTCGAGCGCACCTACGACACGATCCGTCGCCGACAGAACGACCTGCAGCTACGCGGAATGGATCCTGTCGAAGGCATGCGAAAGCTGGTGATCTTCACTGGCAGGATCTGGGTACAGTTCCCCGAGTTCCTGCGGCTTCTGCAGAGCGAGAATCTCAACGGGGGACGCCACGTTCGCGCGTCCAGCGAGATTCAGCGCATGTACAACCCGCTGCTTGATACGATCGGCGAGCTGCTCGAGCGCGGCACGCGTGCCGGTGTTTTCCGCAAAAATGTCGATCCTATCGACCTCTACATCTCGATCTCCGCGCTCACCGCGCACTACATCACGAACCATCACACGTTCGAGGCAATTTTCAAGCAACGCCTGCTTGCCCCGCGCCGGATCAGGCAGCGGCTCGAGCATGCTGCGGATATGGTCGAGCGTTATCTCCTCGCCGCATAGCCTTAAGTACGGTATCGACTTCGGGATGTGCCACCCAGGGCAAGGGAGCTTGACCAGCCATTCAAGTGCGGTAAACTTGCCGCACGCTGCAGTAGACACTTGCGCTGCGCCGTTCCAACACTCTTCACCCTATCGAAGGCCTTTCCCATGCTCCTCCGCCTGAGGTGGCTTGCCTTTGCATTCGTCCTCGCAGCCGAAGCCGTATCTGCGCAGGGTTTTCCCACCAAGCCGATCAGGCTGATCGCGCCATTCTCCGCCGGCGGCGCGCTCGATCTCATCGCGCGCACAGTCGGCCAGAAGCTCTCGGAGAGTTTCGGGCGCCCCGTGATCGTCGATAACCGAGCCGGCGCATCCGGCGCGATCGGTTCCGAAGTGGTCGCCAGATCGACCCCCGATGGATACACGCTGCTGCTTGGCGCGACGACGACGCACGGCATCAATCCGGCGCTGAATCCAAAGCTGGGCTACGACGCGGTGAAGGACTTCACGCCGATCAGCCTCGTCGCCACGATCCCGCACGTGATCGTAGTGAATCCGTCAGTACCCGCAAAGACGCTTCAGGATTTCGTCAGGCTCGCAAAGTCGCGTCCCGGCATGGCATACGGCTCGGCAGGACACGGCTCACCCCATCACCTTGCGATCGAAATGCTGAAGGGCATGGCGCAACTCGATCTCGTTCATGTGGCCTACAAAGGCTCCGCGCCCGCAATGATCGACCTCATGAGCGGCCAGATACAGATCATGTCCGTCGAGCTGACGGCGGCCGCCCCGTACATCAAGGAAGGCCGGATGCGACCGATCGCAATTGCGACGTCGCAGCGCACGCCCGGCGTCGATCTGCCCACAGTCGCAGAGGCCGGTTACGCGGGCTTCGAAGTGACGGCGTGGTACGCCGTATTCGGCCCGGCAGGCATGCCGCCGACGGTGGTGTCGCGCCTCCATGCAGAGATCCTCAAAGGGCTCGCGGAGCCTGACGTGCGGGAACGCTTCCGCTCTCTGGGTGCGACGCCGGTCGGAAGCACACCCGCGGAGCTTGGCAATCACGTGCGCGCCGAGCTCACGCGCTGGACGCGCGTTATCAAGGCGGGAAAGATCACCCCCGAGTAAATCAAACGATGAAGCTCCCCAATTTCGAGTATGTCGCGCCGTCGACCCCGCAGGAGGCCGTGCGGCTCCTCGCGGCAAATCCAGGTGAAGCAAAGCTGATCGCGGGCGGTCAGAGCCTGCTGCCGACGATGGCGTTTCGGCTCGCGCAACCCGCAATGCTGATCGACGTGCGAAACCTCCAGGGCCTGAATCACATCGTGATCGATGATCTCGGGGTGTCGCTCGGCGCACGCACACGCTGGGTCGACATCGAAACGCATGCGGCGCTCGCCACCGCCCACCCATTGCTCGTAGAAGCCATCCGGCACGTCGCGCACTATCAGGTTCGTAATCGCGGCACCATCGGGGGCAGTCTCGCCCATGCGGACCCGGCCTCGGAGATGCCGTGCATCGCTGCGACGTGCGAGGCGACGCTGCGCGTGCTCGGTCCCGCCGGCGAGCGCCAGATAAAGGCTTCGGACTTTTTCATGGGCCCGCTCACCACAGCGCTTGCCGATGACGAAATGATTCTGGAGGTGCGCCTGCCGGCATGGATACCGGGACGCAGGTGGGCGTTCAGCGAGTTCGCACGCCGGCCGGGTGATTTCGCGCTCGCGGGCGTCGCGCTTTTCTACGATGTCGACGCGGAGAAGCGCGCGTTCAACGCGCATATCGGCGTTGTCGGCGCGTGCTACTACTCGAAGCGCCTGCCGGAGGCTGAGGCCGCGCTCAACGGCAGGCGCGTCGACGCCGGGACTGCGACCGCCGTGGGCGCAGCGGCTTCGCAGGAAGCCGATCCGACGGACGACTTCCACGCAAGCGCCGCTTATCGCAGGGCACTCGTCGGCACGCTCCTCGAGCGCTCGCTGCTGAACGCTGCGCAACGAAACGCCTGAACGCACCTGAACGCAACTGAGGGGAAGCTTTTGCACTCATTCTCATGAACATCAATTTCGAACTGAACGGCAAGACGATTGCGATCGACGTCGCGGCGCGCATGACGCTTGCCGACTGTATCCGACACCAGCTCATGCAGACGGGCACCCACGTCGGCTGCGAGCACGGTGTGTGCGGCGCGTGCACCGTGATCGTCGATGGTGACGCGATGCGCTCGTGCCTCATGCTCGCCGTGCAGGCAGACGGCAGCAAGGTCACGACAGTCGAAGGGCTGACCCCCGCCGAGGGACTCTCCCCGCTCCAGCAAAGTTTCCGCGAGCACCATGCGCTGCAATGCGGTTTCTGCACGCCCGGCTTCCTCACCACCGCGCACGCCCTGCTCACGAAAGAACCGGACGCCGACAAGGAAAGAATTCGCCACGTACTGTCGGGAAATCTCTGCCGCTGCACGGGCTATATACCGATCATCGAGGCGGTCTGCGCAGCGCGCTCTGCGTATGGGACTGCCGCTCAAAGCGCCAAGGCGACAAGCTCGTGACGGTCAAGGCGGCATTCGTCGGCGCGCCTGTGCGCCGTATTGAGGACCTGCGCCTGCTGACGGGTAAGGGTCGCTACGTCGACGACCTGCACTGCGAGGGCCTCGTGCACGCTGCAATCGTGCGAAGCTCGGTCGCACACGGCCGCATCCGAGGCATCGATACGATTCGAGCCCGGGCCATGCCCGGTGTGCGCGCAGTACTGACGGGGCGCGACGTCGCCGCCGACAGCGGCGGCAAGGTGCCTTCAATTTCGCTGCGCCTGGCGCCGCTGCCGGAGCTCGTGCCTTTCGAGCAGCTCGTGATCGCGCTCGACAAGGTGCGCTACGTGGGCGAGCCCGTCGCAATCGTGGTCGCAGACACGCCCGCGCAGGCTGAAGATGGCGCGGATGCGGTCGAGATCGATGTCGAGCCGCTCCCCGTCGTTCCGAACTGCCGCGCCTCCGGCCGCAACGAAAGTCTCATCTTCGAAGATCACGGAACGAACGTTGCGATTACATATGCAGCACGCAAGGGCAACGCGCGCCAGGCGTTCGGGCCGGACGTGTACGTCCGCCGCGAACGTTTCGGTATCCAGCGTCACACTGGCATCACGATGGAAACGCGCGGGCTCCTCGCCGAGTGGGACGCTGCTCGCAAACGGCTGACCGTCTCCGGCGCTGCGAAGGTGCCCTTCTCCACACGCGCGATGCTGGCGCCGATGATGGGACTCGCGCCCGAATCGATCGACATGATCGAGAATGACGTGGGCGGCGGTTTTGGCGTTCGCGGCGAGTTCTATGTCGAGAATTTTCTGATCCCGTATGCAGCGCGCAAAGTCGGACGTCCGGTGAAATGGATTGAAGACCGCCGCGAGAACCTGCTCGGCTCGAACCATTCGCGTGAGATCGACTGCGAGCTCGAAATCGTCTGCGAACGCAACGGCCGCGTGCTCGCACTGCGCGGATCGGCTTCAGTCGATTGCGGCGCATACATGCGCGCGAATGCGACCGTGCCATCGCGCAACGTCGCCCAGTTCATGTCTGGGCCTTACGACATTCCGAATATCCATATCGAGTCGACGGTTTACCTCACGAACAAGGCGCCGATCGGTACCTATCGCGGACCGGGGCGTTTCGAAGCGGACTTCTTCCGTGAGCGCATGTTCGATATCGCCGCGCGTGAGCTCGGTATCGACCCGGTGGAGTTCCGCCGCATGAATCTCGTCAAAGCGGAGCAGATGCCCTTCGCCCTCCCGACCATCGACCAGCCCGAGCGCAAAGAGGAACTGGACAGCGGGGATTATCAGATCACGCTCGAGCGCTGCCTCAGCGAATTCGGCTGGGCGGAGAAACAGAAGCTGCAGGGCCGGCTGATAGAGGGCAAGTACCACGGCATCGCGCTCGGCTGCTTCATCGAAGGCGGCGCGGCGGGCCCGAAGGAAACCTCGCGCATCGAAATCGAGGAAGACGGCAGCGTGACCATCTACGTCGGGTCGACTGCAGTAGGACAGGGGCTGGTAACCGTGCTCACGCAGATCGCCGCGGACGCACTGCAAGTGCCGATGGAAGATATCCGCGTCCTGCACGGCTCCACGACGTATCTCAAGGAGGGCTTCGGCTCGTACCACTCGCGCTCGACTGTCATGGGCGGCTCGGCCGTCCTCGACGCGGTGACGAATCTCAAGCAGCGCATCCGTGAAGCGGCAGCGACGGAAGCGCGCTCAGCCGCACACGAAGTGACGATCGGGCCCGGCCTCACGGCAACATTCCGTGGGCAGACGCTCACGAGCGCGGACCTTGGCCGCATGAAAGTGCAGGCTGACGGCGAGTTCGCAAATCATCATCACACCTACGCCTATGGTGCGGCCGCAGCGCACGTCACCGTCGATCCCGGCACCGGCAAGGTGGAGCTTGTCGATTACTTCACCGTCGAAGACCTGGGCCGCATCATCAACCCGCTGACGGCGCAAGGTCAGGCCGTCGGCGCCGTCGTTCAGGGGCTCGGTGGAACGTTCCTCGAGAACCTCGCCTACGACGAAGACGGACAGTTCCTCGCCGGCACTCTGGCCGATTATCTGATGCCGTCCGCATCCGATTTCCCGTGCGTGAGAGCGCTCGTGCTGGAAAACTCGCCCTCCCCGCACAATCCGCTCGGCGCCAAAGGCGGCGGCGAAGGCGGTATCGTGCCTGTGGGCGGCGTCGTCGCAAACGCAGTCGCAGCAGCGATCGCATCGCTCGGAATAGAACCCACCATACTTCCGCTGACGCCCCCCAGGGTGTGGGCGCTCATACACGAAGCGTCCGCGAGAAAGGACAATCGATGAACAGCCCGCAATACACTGACCCGCGCGCAGCACAGCCCGCGGCCCAACGCGCCGGCGGCAACGTGCCGATCACCCTCGCCTGCGCACTGTACGATCGCATGCAGGCCCTTTACACCGGCGAAGTGCAGCCCGAAAGCATCGACCTTACGTTTCGCATCGAAGATTTTCCGCGCAAGCTCTTCGATTCGGCGATGGCAGGGCAGCAGTTCGACGTCTGCGAGATGTCGAGCGCCGACTACATCACGCGCGTATCGAAAGGCGATTGCCCGTTCGTTGCAATACCGGTGTTTCCATCGAAGATGTTCCGCCACGCGATGATGGCGATCAACACGCGTTCGGGAATCCGGACGCCGAAGGACCTCGAAGGCAAGCGCGTCGGCGTCATGCGCTACACCATGACGGCGGCGGTGTGGCAGCGCGGCCACCTTCAGAACGATTACGGCGTCGATCTTTCGAAGATCCACTGGGTCGAAGGCTCGATCAACAGCCCCGGCAGTCACGGCGTGCCCACGATAATCCCGCACGGTGTTTCTTTCGAGCGAAACGAAGGCAGGAAGTCGATGAGCGATCTCCTCGTCGAAGGCAAGGTTGACGCAACGATCGGCACACACCTTCCCAACTCGCGGTTTACGAGCCCGGACGTGGTTCGTCTCTTCCCCGATTTCAAAGAGGTCGAGAAAGCGTATTACAAGCGCACCGGCATCTTCCCGGTCATGCATCTCATCGCAATCAAGCGCGATGTATACGAAAAGAATCCATTCATCGCGCAGAGCCTCTATCGCGCGTTCTGCGAGTCCAAGACAGCCGCGCTCGTTCGCATGCGCAATTACTCGGCCCTGCGATTCATGCTCCCATGGATGCCTGCCGAGCTGGACGAGCTCGACGAGGTGTTCGGCGAAGACCCGTGGAAGTACGGCATCGAGGAAGCGCAGTTGAATCTCGGCACGCTCATGACGTACATGGTGCAGCAGGGCATGCTCGAGACGACGCTGCCGGTGAAAAACCTTTTCGTCGACGTTTCGGAGTAGCTGCCGTTATTCCGGGCCCGCTTGCAGGGCGCGAGCGTTCATCTCTTCAGGAGGCCGGGACGGCGTCCGGCGGCTCACCGGAACGACGCGGAGAACAAACATGAAAAAAACTGCTTATCTCGTATTGTGTGGACTCGTGCTGACCAACGTCAGCGTGTCGGCCGCCGTGCCTGCCGACAACTACCCGGCCAAAGTGATCCGCATTGTCGTCGGCTTTCCCGCAGGCGGGCCCGCCGATATCGCTGCCCGCATCCTCGCCACCGGACTTCAGGAAAGCCTGAAGCAGAACGTGATCGTCGACAACCGGACCGGCGCCGGCGGTAACATCGCCGCCCAGCACGTCGCGAAATCGGCGCCGGATGGTTACACGATCCTGGTGGCCACCGCGTCACTGCTCGTCAATTCTGCGCTGTCTGCAAACGCCGGTTACGATCCGCTGCGCGACTTCGTGCCGGTCGGCCTTGTCGCGACGCAGGCGAACGCGCTGGCCGTGACGGCCACGTTGCCGGTAAACAACGTGAAAGAGCTTCAGGCGCTTGCGAAGAAGCATCCCGTCGCTTTTGCCACTTCGGGCGTCGGGACGACGTCTCACCTGAGCGCCACCTACCTCATCAACGTGTTGTGGGACACGAAGGCAACGCCGGTTCCTTACCGCGGTGCAGGCCCGGCAGGAATAGCCGTGGCGACCGGGGAGACCCCGATCGCGTTCATGACCATCACCGGGGTTCTGCCGCTCCAGCAGAGCGGCAAGGTGAAAATCCTCGGCGTGGTCAGCGACAAGCGCCTGCCGGCACTGCCCAAAGTGCCGACCATGGCCGAGTCCGGCTATCCGCAGCTCAATCCCTCGTGGACGGCAGTCTTCGTGCCGTCGGAGACCCCGGCTGCGGTGGTGCAAAAGCTCAACGATGCGATCAACCAACTCCTCACCACGGCCGAGTTCAAGGACCGGATTGCAAGCCAGGCCATGGTCGCTTCAACCGGCGCCACGAACCGGCAGCTCGCCGACTACATGAAGTCCGAAACGCAGCTCTGGAACCGAATCGTCAAGACGACGGGCGCGAAGCCCGAGTAATCCCTTCAGACCAAGGAACGAAAACATATGTCGCTCGACAAGGCAGCAGCAAAACGCGTGGTGAGTGAGATCGATCGTGACGAGCTCGCCCAGCTCGCGTGCGATCTTACGAACATCCCCAGCCCGACCGGGCAGGAGAAGGCGGTCGCCGATTACATCCTCAACTGGTATGAAGCGAACGGACTCAAGGCGGTGCGGCAGAACGTCGAAGTCGACCGGCCGAACGCCGTGGGAATACTCAGGGGCGACGGCACCGGCCTCAGTCTCGGTTTCAACGGCCACACCGATACGAGCTTCACCGGCACTTCGGAAGACCTCCGCATGGTCGCGAAGGTCGAGCCCGAGTCGGAGCTGAAAGGGTCCATCGTCGACGGCAAGGTCCGCGGCCTCGGCATCTCCAACATGAAAGGCGGCGTCGCCTCGTTCATGATGGCGGGCAAGGCGCTGCGGAAGAGCGGCGTGAAATTGAAAGGCGACGTGATCCTGGCAGCGGTCGTCGGCGAAATCTCGCGCACCCCGATCGGGCCCTGGCAGACGAAAGAATATCGCGGCGAAGGCGTCGGCACGCGGCATCTCCTCACCCACGGCATGCACTCGGATTACGCGGTCGTCGCCGACGGATCGGATTTGAACATCGTCTGGGCGCAGAACGGGGTTGTACTCATCAAGATTTCGTGTTTCGGCAAGGCCGAGGCCGCATGGGGAACGAAGCGCTCCGATATGCCCATGGAGAAGGTGAACGCAATCGTTAAAATGACAAAAATCATCGGCGCACTGGAAAAGTGGGGGGATGGTTTCGAGGAGAAATACGTCTATCGCTCGGAGCAGCAAGGCCCGCTCTATCCGAAGGTGAACATCGGCGGCATCGAAGGCGGCGCGCCCTATCGACCGAACTACTTCCCCGGTGTCTGCTCGATCTACGTCGACGTACGCATGCCGCCCCAGGTCCGACCGGTGACGATCAAGCATGAGATCGAGATGGCGCTGAACGCGCTCGGAATCGAGTACGACCTCGAGCTTTACAAGTCGCTGCTCGGTCACGAAGGAAAGAACGTGGAACCGCTGGTAAAAAGCGCCGAGGACGTGCACCAGCACCTCTTCGGCGAAAAAATAAAGCCCGAGACGCCCAATCGGGCGAGCATCTGGACCGATACCAATATCTACAACGAGATGGGCATTCCTGCGATCAAGATCGGCCCCCGCGGGCGGCGCATCGGTCCTCGCAACGAGGAGATCGAGATCGACGTGATGGTGAAGGCGGCGCAGATCTACGCGTTGATGGCGCTCGACATCTGCAGTCGCGAGCGACCGAAGGCGTAGTGCACGTGCGCCATGCCAGGCCATGCCCCGGACGGCGATCCGGGGTCGCTCCGCCGGGCGGCGCCATAGGCGCGGCCGTCGAGCGCGTTGAAGACCTGCGTCTGCTCAGAGGCCGCGGCAACTATCTCGACGATCTGGTGCGCCCGGGGATGCTGCACGCGGTGATTCTGCGAAGCTCCATGGCGCACGGTCGGCTACTTTCCCTGGATACTGCGGCCGCGCTGGAGATGCCGGGCGTGGTCGCGGTCATTACCGCTGCCGAGATCGCGCAGGATCTCGGCGGCACGATCCCGCGCATTCCGATGCGCCAGGAATCACTGCCTGAGCTGGAGCAGTTCGAACAGCCGGTGATCGCGCACGGCAAAGTGCGGTATGTCGGCGAACCCATTGCGGTCGTGATCGCTGATGACGCTGCACGCGCAGAAGATGCGCTCGACGCGATCCGCCTCGACATCGAAGCACTTCCGGCCATTGCAGACCGCGCAGCCGCCGAGCGGAACGACGTGCTGCTTTTCGAAAACGCCACGGCGAACTGCGCACTGACCTTGAGCGCGGTGCGCGGCGATGCCGACGCCGCGTTTGCGAGCGCGCCCTATACAAGGCGTGAGCACTTCCGCGTCCACCGCCATACCGCAGTGCCGATGGAGACGCGCGGGCTGATGGCCGACTGGGACGCCGCCCGCGGCAGGCTTTCTGTGCTGGGCGTGAGCAAGGTGCCCTTCCCCAATCGTCGCATACTTTCGAAGCAGCTCGGTCTCGCCCTTGGCGACATCGACATGATCGAAGGCGATGTCGGCGGCGCATTCGGCGTCCGGGGCGAGTTCTATCCGGAAGATTTCCTGATTCCGTACGCGGCGCGACGCCTCGCACGTCCGGTGAAGTGGGTGGAAGACCGGCGCGAGCACCTCATCGCCACGAATCACGCACGAGACGTCGAGTGCGACCTCGAGATTGCGTGTGAAAAAGACGGCACGATCCTCGCGCTGCGAGGGCACGCGCATACTGACGTCGGCGCGTATCTGCGCACCAACGGGCTGACGCCGTCGCGTAACGTCGCACAGGTTTCGACCGGGCCCTATCGCATTCCTCACGTCCTGCTCCGCGTCTCCGCAATGCTCACCAGCAAGACGCCCGTAGGCACGTACCGTGGTCCCGGCCGGTTCGAAACCGATTTCTTCCGCGAGCGCCTGTTCGACATCGTTGCCGACGACCTTGGAATCGACCGCGTTGCCTTCCGGCGCCACAACCTTGTATCGCCAAGTGAAATTCCGTGGCAGCTCGCCACGGTCGAACCTTTTGGCGGCGAGACTTCGACGGACAGCGGCAATTACGAAGCCACGCTCGATCGCTGCCTCGAGGAATTCGACTGGACCGCGAAGGCCCGCCTCGATGGAAAGTGCGTCGACGGTCGCTACCATGGCATGGGGGTCGGCTGTTACATCGAAGGCGGCGCGTCAGGCCCGCGCGAAGGCGCGCGCCTTGTGCTGGAAACAGACGGCACGATCTCCGTCTACACCGGGTCATCGGCCGTGGGCCAGGGACTCGAGACGGTGTTCACGCAAATCGCTGCCGACGCACTCGGAATGCCGATGTCCGCCATTCGGGGTGTCTTTCACGGCTCCACCACCGGCGTCAAGGAAGGCTTCGGCTCCTACAGCTCCCGAAGCGTTGTCATGGGCGGCTCTGCAATCGTCGGCACGGCTGAAAAGCTGCTCGACGAAATACGCGATGCCGCGGCCCGCCATTTCGGCTGCAACCGGAGCGCGGTTGCGATAACCGGCATGCACGTCATCGGTCCCGGGGAGAAAGTGCTCACGCTGGCCGAGTTCGCGCGCGATCACGGGCCGTTCTCAGCGGAAGGTGACTTCTCGAGCAACAAGCGAACGTACAGCTACGGCGCACACGCGGCGCACGTGGCGATCGATGCGGCAACCGGACACGTCGAAGTCATCGACTACGTCGCCGTGGAGGACGTTGGCCGCATCATCAACCCGCACACGCTGCACGGACAGACGCTCGGCGCGATCGTGCAGGGACTCGGCGGCGTCTTTCTCGAGCACCTCGTATATAGCGACGAGGGGCAGCTTCTCACGGGCTCGCTCGCGGACTATATGATGCCGACCGCAACGGAGTTTCCGAACATTCGCGTCATCGCGCTCGAGGATTATCCCTCCCCCAATAACCCACTCGGCG
>JBKJPI010000243.1:0-17584 GCA_046595235.1 Burkholderiales bacterium
GCTCGTGCACGCGACGGTCGAGCTCGGCGTGAGATTCGCGCAGCGCCTGCTCCGCCTGGTCACGTTGCGCCTCCAATACGTCCAGCCTGCGCGCACCCCACAGCACGAGCGCACCGAGACCGAACATGGTCAGCACCGTCTGCAGCACCGCGCCGAAGGCGCTGTCGAGGATCCCTGCGCCTTCACCTGCAACTTCCAGCCAGCCGATGATCAGCGGCAACAAAACGGCGGCCGGGAGAAGCCGACGCATCATGATCGCACTCGGACGCTCAGCCGTAAGACGCTCGATTAGCCACCGATCAGGCCGCACGACGGCAACACTGTAGGAGAGCAGCAAAAGCGCGAGCAATGATGGCAGCGATACGTCGACCAGCGGTGGCAACGACAAAAGCAGGCGAAAACTGATGCCGATGATTGCCACTAAAAGGAGCGCCGCTGCCGCTACACCGAGCAGGCGTCCCGCGGGCACACGCGTTGTTCCTCGAGTGGTCGCGAGTGCCGCGCCGGCGATGATGAGCAGCAGAACGGCGCCCGCGTAACTTTGCAGCGCACCCCCCGGTAATTTCTCGGCCTGAGGCAATAGCATCGCTGCGAGCGCACCGACCGCGGTCAGCGCAAGCAGCAACAACCCGGCGCGGTGGCGGCGCGGATGCTCCGATGTGGTCAGGAGAAATGCCGCCGCGGTCAGAAGAATCGACACCGCCGTCACCGGATGAACCATCGGCCAGCCGGGGACGAAGCGTGCAACGACGTCGATCCCGAGCAGCCAGCCGGCCAACGACACTGATTCGCACAGGGCTGCGAGCACGCAACTCAGCGTTGCACTGCCGGCAAGAGGAGCCGATCGCGCGGATGCCGGCTCGAAGACCGGGACAGGGTCGTTAATCAACGGAAGAATGGTATTGCACGTGGGCTCGCGCTGCGGCCGAAAACTGTAACACGCGTCGATGTGCGCTGCAAAATCCGAGGACCCGTGGCACGCGCGTTGCACATCCGCGTTTCAATGGCCGCCGCTCGAAACACCCCGAAAATCCCGAAGCCTCTCGCAATCACACTGGGCGCCGCAGCTGGGCTCGTGCTGATGGTCTTCAGCGCGGTCTGGTGGATCGAATCCGACGCGGGGCAGCGTTTCATCGCGCGGCAAGCATCCGAAGCCACAGGCCGTGAGATCACTATCGGTGATCTCGACCTAAAGCTCGGCTGGCGGCCCGGCGTAAGCCTCACCGGCCTGCGCATCACCAACCCCGAGTGGGCTAAGACGAGTCACCTTGTCGATGCCGAGTTGATCGATGCGAGATTCAGGCTTCTCCCCCTCCTTGTGGGCCGCGCAGTCGTCGAGGAGCTCTCTGTCGTGCAAGCGAAGGTCGGCCTCGAGCGCGAAGCCAAACGCAATACGTGGACGTTCAAGGACAAGGCCCCGGAAGAAGACGACAAGCCCCTGCCGTTCATCGTGCGACATATCGCGATCGATCGCGGCGTCGTCGTATATCGCGACACTACAATCGATACCAATCTGCAGATCGAAGTCGCGGGCGACGTCGGTTCTTCGGACGCCGCAGTGAATCTCATCGCGCGCGGCACTTATCGCGGTGAAAAAGCGGTTGGCGTCGCACGGCTGCCTGCTCTGCTTCCCACGCCCGATACCGCAGTCGAGGCCTCTGCAGCAGTGACGATTGGTGACATCACTGCCGCGGCGGCCGGTACGATTCGCGCCGCTGATGTCGACGGGATCGACATCGATCTCGACGTTTCCGGCGCAAGCCTGGCGGACATCAAGCGGCTCGTGCCGGTGAATCTACCGAACACGCCGCCGTACCGGCTGCAGGGCCGTTTCCGGAATCCGCGGGACGCCTTCTACTTCGATCCTTTTACCGGCCGTGTAGGCGACAGCGATCTTTCCGGGAGTGCGTCGTATTCGCGCCGCGGGAAGCGTCCGCTGCTCAAGGCGAATCTGGTCTCCACACTGCTCGACCTCGACGACCTGGGACCCCTCGTAGGCGCGCCGCCGAAGACCGGTGCGGGAGAGACGGCCGCGCCCAAACAAAAACAGCAGGTGCAGCAGATAGAAGCCACCGGCAAGGTGCTCCCGCAGAAGCGCTTCGACGTAAAAGAGTGGCCGGCGATGGACGCCGATGTGCAGTTCCGGGGCAAGAAAATTCTTGACGCGGCGAAAGTCCCGATCGAAGAACTTCAGGCCCAATGGATCATGGAGGCCGGGGTTCTGCGCTTCGAACCGCTCAAGTTTCGCATTGCGGACGGCGCAGTCACGGCCAACATCAGCCTCAACAGCAACGAGAAACCGCTGCTCGGCAAGATTCGGCTCGACATGTCCGGCCTTAACCTGAGCAAGCTCGTTCCCGGAACGGGAAAGATGCGTGACCCGCTGGGGCTGCTTTACGGCCGTATCGACATCGATGGGCGTGGGTTGTCGGTGGCTGAGCTTTTCGGCTCTTCGAACGGCAGGCTCGCGTTGCTGGTGAATGGCGGGCAGGTCAGTAATCTTCTCATGGAGCTTGTCGGCCTGGACGTCGCCGAAGCCCTGCGAATCGTTGCCACCCGCGACGCAAACGTAAGACTGCGCTGCGCTGTCGTCGATCTCTCCCTCAAGAACGGCATCGCGACACCCCAAGTGTTCGTGATCGATACTACAGATACCCTGGTTACCGGCAGCGGAACGCTCAACTTCAAATCAGAGGCGCTCGACCTCGTCACCCGGGCCGAACCCAAGGATTTCAGTCCGTTCGTGCTGCGCACGCCGATCAACATCAAAGGCACGTTCAAGGACCCCGATGTGAAGCCGCAGATCGGGCCACTCGCCGCGCGTGGCGCTGCCGGGCTTCTGCTTGGAATGCTCAATCCGCTGCTTGCTGTAATTCCATTCGTCGAGTCGGGTCCCGGCGCGGATACCGACTGCGGTCAACTCATGGCGCGGGTAAAGAGCGAAGGCGTAAAAGCGCCGGCACAAGCCGCTGCGGCGCCGACGACGAAGAAATAACCCTCGGCTTATACCCCGACGCCGGGCCGGGGAGAAATCGGCGCTGGGGCTGTTGACGGGGCTGCCGGGGGATAGCTCGCGGGCGCGCGACTGCCCGGTGGCACTGCCTTATGCCGCGCGAAGTAGCGTCGCGCTGCCCATTTCGCCACGCCGCCCCATCCAAGTCGGGGACCAGCCATCGAGAGTGCCGTTCCCGCAACGCCGGTAAGCAGGCCCAGCATGCCCGCCTTCTTGACCGGAGCCGAAGATTCCGGCGCCGCTTTTTCCTTGAACATTACTTTGCCGATCGCATACCCGACGCCGAGCAGCGCAAGTAGCGTTTTCGGCGATGTAACTGCTTCGCGCAAGCTATTCGTGCAGCCATTCACCGCATCATCAAGCGCGATGCGTTCAACCGCGATCCGATTTTCTACTTCCCGAATCTGCCGATCGATAGTATCCAGCGTCATTTTCATGCTGATCTTCCCCCGCTCGTCGTAGTAGGTCGCGTCGCGTCCGGCGTATCGGACTTGATCTGGCGGAGAGTAGCGGAAAAAGGCACATGTTCGAACACGCGGCTGATTCTGAATCCGACGATGCCCGCTCCGACCAGGTTCAGCCCCGCCGCAATGAGCAGAACGGCGGGCCACGACATGTTCTGGCCGATAAGCCAGACCGAGAGCGCTACAACAGCCGCAAGCCATGCGGTCACGACCAGCACCGCGATGAAAATACCACCCGCGACGAGCCACGCAAACTGCACGGCGGCGCGGCGCACGTCGAGCACTGCCAACGTGGCGTAGTTGCTCGCCATCCGCTTGAACGTCGCGTACACCCGCTCGAACGGCGCGAGGAATGAGGGTTCGCTCCCCTCAGCCTTCGACCCCACACCATCCGCATAGCCATGGGGTGGCGGCGCAGCGCCGAACGCGTCGGGAGTCACGCGGGGCCCGCGATCAGCCGCGGTGTCCATGATTATCGGCGCGAGAGCAATTTCGACAGGACGAGGCCTATGGCCACAGCAATGCCGATGCTGGCGACCGGATGCTCACGCATGTAGGTCCGCGCTTTCTCCGCGCTTGCGCCCTGCAGAAGCTCTTGGCCTTGCGAGCTCAAGCGGCTCGCAGCCTCCGACGCGGCGTGGGTAAAACGCTCCATCGTCTGCTGAGCGGAATCGGAGAGGCGGCCCAAGCCGCCTCCGACCTGACCCGTCAGGTTTTCGGCCTCGCGTGCTGCACCCGCTGATGTGGATCCCTGCATTCCAGTGTTCTGCATGTCGTACTCCTTAAGGTTGGCTGTCATTCGGAACATCATTAGATACGCCGCGCCGGTCGGTATCAACACGGGCGGCTTTTACGTCCTCACCTGCTTTCGAGATTTGGCAAGCAGACGGCGTCGGGCGTTCCCTTGTGCGATCACCCGTAGCCGTCGCCGACTCATCCCGCTCGTGCGGCAAGCGCGCCTTGAGCTGACCTGCGCTGTCCGGTGCGTGCCCTTCGCCCGCCGCCTGCGTCAGACCCTGTGTATCCGCATCACGCGGCCGGCCGTCAGGACCGGGCGATTTGGGTTCATTCTTTTGCATAGGGGCTCCGATCATTAGTAAGCATGGAGCATGCCGTGAAAGCCGCATGCGCGCCCGGCGAAAAAACGGTCTTGCCAGATAGAGTCTATGGCGGCATAACCATTACTGCGAAAATGCACGCGCAGGCGGCGGGATGTGCCCCTGCATCGCGGTATCAAAGCTCTCCGCACAGGATACCAGCGGCAGACATAAGGATCGGCGATGGCAAAAACTCCGGGCAGCAGCGAGCGCAGCGCTACTGAAATGCTGATGCAGGACCACCTGCGCGTGCAGAAGCTCTTCAAAGATTTCCACGACGTGGATCGCGAGAACCAGGAGGCCGTGCGCGAGCTCGTCGAAACGGCGTGCCTCGAGCTGCAGATACATTCGATGCTCGAGGAGGAGATCTTCTATCCTGCGGTGCGTGCACACGCGGGTGCGCAGGAGGTCGAAAACCTTCTGAACGAGTCCGATGTAGAACACGAATCGGTCGACGACCTCATATCAAAGCTGCACGAGCTCGAGCCTGACGATTCGATGTACTGCGCGTATTTCGCAGTGGTGATCGAATACGTGAAGCACCACATCGAGGAAGAAGAGCGCAAGCTCTTTCCGCGAGCGGAAAAAATCAAGGCTCTCAACCTCACGCAGATCGGCGAGGATATGCGGCTCCGACGCGAGGAGCTCTTCGCTGAAATGGAACGCATTGAAGAGGAAGACGAAGCAGGCGACGAACCGTCAGCGGAGACCGATGATTCGGTACCGGAGGCCGACGACGGGCTCGAAGACGAGCTCGAAGAAATCGATATAAGCCGCACGCGTCACTAAGCGCGGCAGTAGATCGAGCGGACGACGCTTCGCGTCGGCCGCAGCCGCGCTTCAGCAACAAACAGAGGGAAACCGAGGTTTCCCTCCATTACCTCCCTTCCTACGGCTCACCGCGTTCGCGCGCTCGCCTTCGAGCCGTTGGGCTTATTACTTCAGCTCGGACTCGTATTCTTCTTCATCCCTTCCAGTCGGAATCGGGGTGCCGTCTTTCTCGGATTTGTACTGCGCGAGTCGGTTGTAGAGCGTCTTCAGACTGATGCCAAGCATGTCGGCGGCCTTCCGGCGCACGTTGCCGCACTCCGCCAGTGTTGCTTCGATCAGGCGCCGATTCACCTCCTCGAGCGTGCATCCAACCCTTACGGTGATGAGCGGCGTGTGGGCAGGCTCCGAGAACATGCGTGGGGCGAGATCAACGTCGACGACGCCGTCAGCGAGAATGTAGACACGCTGCACGTAGTTCTTCAGCTCGCGGACGTTGCCGGGCCAGCTATGCGAATACAGCGCAGCGATCGCAGCCGGCGAAAACGTCTTCTTCGTGTTTTCCTCCTGGTTGAATTTCTCCAGGAAATGGCGCGCCAGAATCTCGATGTCGGTTCCGCGTTCACGCAGCGGCGGTAGCTCGATGGGAAACACATTGAGCCGGTGATAAAGGTCCTCGCGAAGCTTTCCATCCGCGACTGCTTTCGCCGGATTGCGGTTCGTCGCCGCGATCACGCGCACGTCTGTCGCGATCGGTGTATTCGTCCCGACCCGCATGAATGTTCCGGTTTCCAGCACCCGCAGCAGCTTCACCTGAAGTTCCTGCGGCATCTCGGTGATCTCATCGAGAAACAACGTTCCACCGTGGGCACGCTCGAAGAATCCTTTGTGCTGCCGGTCGGCGCCGGTAAAGCTGCCTTTCTCGTGTCCGAAAAGCTCGCTCTCTATCAAATTGGGTGACACTGCGCCGCAGTTCAGTGGGAGGAACGGGCGTTTTTTGCGACGCGAAAGATCGTGGATGGTCTGTGCTGCGAGCTCTTTGCCGGTTCCGCTTTCTCCGACCAACAGCACCGTCGCCGAGGTCGGGGAAACCCGGTTCAGCTGGTCATAAAGCTTTTGCATGACCGGCGAGCTCCCGATCATATGTCCGAAACGGCCGAGACCCCGCAGCTCCTGCCGCAGATCACCGATCTCCGCCCGCAACTCGTGCGTGCCGGGCACGCGTTGAAGAATTGACCGCAGACGATCGATCTCCACCGGCTTCACCAGATAATCCGTCGCCCCGGCCCGAAGGGCATTCACGGCGCTTTCAACAGTGGCATGGCCCGTGATCATCACGACCTCGGTGGCTTCCCGCTGCTCGAGATCGTCGACAAGCTCGACACCGTTGCCATCCGGAAGCTGAAGGTCGGTTAGCAGAACATCG
Organism: Burkholderiales bacterium; assembly: GCA_046595235.1. Classification (GTDB taxonomy): domain Bacteria; phylum Pseudomonadota; class Gammaproteobacteria; order Burkholderiales; family SG8-41; genus JAQGMV01. The sequence continues at coordinate 6,769 of JBKJPI010000243.1, forward strand.
GGACGCATCTGGGTGAGCTGGATGCGCGCAGCTCGCAGCGAGCTCGCCTTGGCAACGGTGAAGCCCTCGGCTTTAACGAACTCGGTCAGCCATTCGAGCTGTTCGGGATCGTCGTCTACGAGCAAGACGTGTGGCATTAAGCCTCCTTCCTTTTGGGTACGCGTGTGGAGCCGGCTCTGGCTCCATGACCGTCGGTTTGCGGCTGTACAAGCCCGGCAAACCTACTACGAATAGGGTAAATATTACAGGAATTATCGCGCCAGAGCCCCGGGCGCGCTATGCCGAGGGTTTCTGCGAAGACGCCCCGGTCGGTCGCTGGTCGACGGATCCGACGCGTGCCGTCAGGCGCGCTTACGTTGCGGGGTCTTCTTAGCGCCGGTCAGCCGTGAAGAAGACTTACGGGCGGCGGCACGCTTCGGCCGCTCTTCGATCGCGTCGTTCGCTTTCGCGTCGTTCGCTGCGGTGCCTTTTTTGTCCAGGCTGCGACGTAACAGAGAAACGAGATCGATGACCTCAGCCCCCTTGCGCGGCTCGGATGGGTCATCAGTCGCCGGCGTCAAAGCATGCGTATCGCCAGCCGCGATGCGCTGTTCGATGCGCTTCAGGAGGTCATCGCTGTACGTATCCTTGTATTGCTCCGGGTTCCATTTCGCCGTCATGTCGTCGACGAGCCGCTCGCCCATCGTGAGCTCGTTCTCGCGCAAATCGCCCTCGCCCGCTTCGGGCAACGCCAGCTCTGCCATCGAGCGGATCTCGTTGGCAAATCGCAGGGTATTCATGACCAGCATTTGATCGACCGGTATGAGCGCGGCAAGATGTTGTCGCGAGCGAATCACGACATTGGCAATCCCGATACGTCCGGTGCGTCGAAGCACTTCGCGCAGGAGCGTATAGCCCTTTTCCCCACGTTTTCCCGGCTCGAGGTAATAGGGGGTGTCGTAATAGTAGGGTGCCACCGACGCTGCATCGACAAATGCAACGATCTCGACCGTCTGCGTGGCTTTTACGTTCGCCTGTTTGAAATCTTCGTCGCTTATGACGACATACTCGCCTTTCTCGTATTCATAACCTTTGACGATGTTTTCGCGCTGGATCTCTTCGCCCGTGCTCTTGTTGTAGCGTTTGTAGCCGACGGGCGCGAAATCCCGCTTGTCGATCATGTCGAAAGAAATGCCTTCGCTCTTGGACGCGGGATACAGTGAAACCGGAACGTGAACGAGCCCGAAGGAAATCGCGCCTTTCCATAATGCACGTGGCATAAGTGAGATCCAGGTATCAGGAACGTGAGCTTAACAGGCCCGGCGAGGAAGACGCTAGCTGCGACTGTGCGAGCCGCGCGCGGGGCCGACACCCTTTGGCCGCTTAATGCGCCCGCCGCCAAAACCGGAGCCCGCGGGCGTCCGCGTCAAAATTTGCAACAGGCGTACCCGTTCGCTTCCGCCGCCCCGCAACACGACCTCACGTAATTCGCCTGCAAGAAATGCGTCTACGACCACGGGGTTGACATAGCACTTACGGCACATGGTGACGGTGTTGCCGAGCTTGCTCGCGACGGCCTCCAATGCAAGTTTGAGGCGCGCTTTGGATTCGCGCGCCGTGGCGAACGTCGCTCCGGCAAGCGTCTCGAGCGCTGATGAAGTTGCGTACCACGTGCGAAAGTCTTTCGCCGTAAAGTCCTGCCCCGCGACCTGCTTCAGGTAGTCGTTCACGTCGGAGCTGGTGACGTCGTGGACTGCTGCGTCTTCACCGATGTATTGGAAGAGCTCCTGCCCCGGGAGCTCGAGGCAACGCTTGAGGATTTTCGCAACTCGCGGATCTTCGACTTCGACCTCGTGCTGAATCCCGTGTTTGCCGCGAAAACTGAACCGCACTGTGCCGCCTTTCACGCGCACGTGTCTGTTGCGCATCGTCGTAAGGCCATATGACTTGTTGGTCCGTGCATACTCGTCGTTGCCGACGCGGATCAGCGTCGCCTCCAGAAGTCGCACGACCATGGCGAGCACTTTGTCGCGCGGCATCCCGGACAGCTTCAGGTCACTCGCGACACGCCGATGCATGCGAGGCAGGGATTTACCGAAAGCCATCATGCGTTCGAATTTATGCGAATCGCGAATGCTGCGCCAACGCGCGTGGTAGCGATACTGCTTGCGGCCGCGGGCGTCGATTCCGGTGGCCTGTATGTGTCCCCGTGCGTCAGGACATATCCACACATCACGATATGCCGGTGGGATCGCAAGCTTTCGAATTCGCGCGAGCGCGGCTTCGTCCTTCACACGATTTCCATTGGCCAACACATACAAATAACCCGCGCCCGCCCGCCGGCGGCGAATCCCGCGTTCTACGTCGCTCGAGTAGCGCAGGTCATTCGATTCTGCGATGGCCTCCGCAGTTGCTGCGGCTATAGCGACATCCGCTGCCGAGCCGGCGCTTTCGTTAGTACGCGATTGCCGCAGCATCGATATTCATTCGTTTGATTGAAACCTGCCTTCAAGCAGGTTTTTTTGGGTTGCCGGCAAAAAAAGCGGGCGCAATTCGCGCCCGCGGTTTTAAGCCACGTGTCGGTCCGGCATGGGCGCCGGAAAATGCTGTATCACAGTAGATGTGGCGCGCGCTCCGGACTGAAATCAACCCACTCACCGTTGCGCCACTCACCTTCGGCTTGCTCGATCGCGTGTGCGCCTTGCGAACGAAAGGTCTGCACGATCGTGTCCTGAGCGCCTTCGACCTCAGCGAGCACAGCGACCATCACGCCTGCCTTGCGCTCTTCCGCAACCGGTTTGCGCGAGCCGCTTTCCGACGTGCCGCTGTCGGACGTCCCGCTGAGCGCGCCGGCGAGGGAGCCCACGAACGCACCGACCCCGGTTCCGGCTATCGCGGCGGCGGTTGCAAACCCCGGCTCAGTCGCGATTGCAGCCGCAGTGCCTAATGCAAGGCCGGTGATGCCGCCCACCGCGGCGCCGGTCGCGGCGGTTTTGCCTGAATTCTTCGTACCTTCGTCGTGATCGGCGTCCCCGCCGATGGGGTATTGGGCATGTTGCCCGGGCTGATTCAGATAAAAAGACGTAACGTTCTGCCCGCCGAAGCCCGCGCTGCGCAGCGCGTCGCGCGCACGATCGGCCTCAGGCTGCGTTTCGAAACGAGCTGCGATGATTTTGGCCATGTAATCCTCCTATGCCTGTGCACGCATGCTTTGGGAACGCCCGAGCGTTCTCCGAACTTCGACGCTCGGCACACGCATGAGGGTTCGATATTTCGTAATCGTGCGCCGGGCAACCCTGAGACCCTGCTCCGACAGGAGCGTCGCCAGTTTTGCATCGGACAGGGGCCGCGCAGGATCCTCCGTCGTAATCAATTCTTTCAGCAGCGCCCGGACGGCGGTTGCGGAGCAAGCTCCACCGGCTTCGGTTGCGAGCTGCCGCGAGAAGAAATGTTTGAACTCGAAAACGCCTCGCGGGGTTGCCATGTACTTGTTGTTAGTCACGCGGCACACCGTCGATTCATGCAGGCTTAACTGCGCAGCAATATGCTTGAGCGCGAGCGGCTTCATTGCGACTTCGCCATACTCGAGAAAGGCACGCTGTTTCTGCACGATGGCTTCCGCAACCCGCTGAATGGTTACGAGACGCTGCTCCATGCTACGGAGCAGCCAGCGCGCTTCCTGAAGCTGTTTGCTGAGAAAGGAGTGCCCCGCGCCCGAGACTGCGTCGGCGTAAGAACGGTTAACCCGTAGGCGCGGAACGACGGCGGGGTTCAGGTTCACCGTCCACTTGCCGCGCACTTTGGCGACGATAACGTCAGGAATCACGAAGCGGGCGTCGCCGCGGCCAAATCGATGACCCGGCTTTGGATCGAGCGCGCGGATCATGGCGATTGCCTGATGCATCGTCTTTTCGTCGCACCCAAGCTGCTGCTGCAGTTTTCCCAGTTCGTGCGCTGCCAGGACCGTCAGATGATTTTTTACGATCCTGCACGCGCAGTCATAGGCGGGTCCGCGCTCGTCCCGCGACTCAAGCTGCAGGAGCAGACATTGAGTCAAATCACGCGCGGCAACGCCGGCCGGATCCAGTGTCTGAACCAGGCGCACGGCGGCGCGCAACTCATCCGCATCGACGCCGGCGTCTGCAGGTGCAGCCGCCGCAAGCTCCTCCAGAGATATTTTCAGGTAACCGTCGTCGTCCAGTGCATCAACGACAAAATGGGTAAGCGCGCGGTCGCGCTCGCCCATCTGCTGCAACATGAGCTGGTTCCGAAGGTGTGCATGAAGGCTGGGCTCCGGCTCGCTCCAGTCTGTTCGATCGTTTTCCATATCGCCCGAGCCTCCGGATCCGAAAGACGGGCTCTCATAGCTGTAACGCTCCTCACCTTCAGTGTCTGGCGCGGCCTCCGGCGTTGCCGTCGGCGACGCGACGGGCTCACTCAAAGTTGACGACGTCGTGGCGTGGGCGGCCTTATCCTGATTTCCTTCTTCGAGAAAAGGGTTGCTCACGAGTGCTTCGCCCATTTCCTGAGCGAATTCGAGCGCCGATAACTGCAGCAGCCGCAAAGCCTGCTGCAGCTGCGGCGTTAAGGCGAGGTGCTGTCTTAGGCGAAGGTCAAGCGCGGGGGCCATGGGGAGTTCTCCACTTTATCGTCGCTACCCGAAGGTGCGGGTTTATCACAGCGGGCCGCTGCCGCAAGGTCCGTGCCAGCACGCATACGCTGCGGCAGGCACGCTGGCTGCTCGACCGACGCCGGCCCTTCCGGGGAAATTTGCGCCCCCCGCGGTAATTATTGCGTCAGGGCCTTCGCTGCGGCGCCGCAGAATGCTCGGTAAATAGACGACCGCGTATTGCGCGCGAGGCCCACACGCCTCCACATTCAGCTGGCGAATGCCGCGTAATTTATTTCGCCGGGGCCGAGTGTGCTTCAGCCGACTGCTTAGTTCCGCCCCCCGCCCCTGCGTCCCGAGGCAATTCCTTGGCGGCCTTTGGCATGTTCGTGGATTCGACGCGGCCTACTGCCTGAGGCGCCGGTGCTGCCGCGCCCTTAGTCCGCCTGTAGTGTGCTGCCACACGATCCTGTGTCTGCTCGAGTAACTGCTTTTCCTTCTCGAGCTGCGCTGCCTCCAGTTCCTTCTTCGCGGCGGCGGCCTGCGTCTGTTCGGGCGTCGGCGCCGGAAGCTTGGCAGCGGCCGCCATTCCGACCGCGAACATCGCCACGGCCGCAGTCATACGAATCCAGGTGAACTCACGCATATCTGCTCCTTGTCTTTAAGGGCGCTCTTTGAAAGCGCCCGTTGGGTCATTCACGAGACTTTCTGTTGAAGTATTGCCTGCGCGGCTGTGGTCCTGAGGACCGCCGCGTTCGATATCAGCGGTTCCGGCTGAGGGGCGTTGGCCCTGTGGCGGCGCACTGGCGCTGCTGTCCTGACCCTGACTCGCCCCAATCCCGCTCGGCGCGTGAGTCTTGATCGACGGTTTCCCAGTCTTCGTAAGGTGCTCCCCTTGCTTGCCGCTTTGGGTGCTGGCCTGCTGCTGGCTCGCTGTATTGTCCGACTTATCCACCATGCGCTCTCTCCTCCCGCAGCACGATTATGCGCCAACCCCTGGACTTCGGGCGCCGCCGCACCGACATCAGTCCTCCAATGCCTTGGTCGGCTTGCCACTAACGAATTCACCAATCGCGTCCAGTGATGCGATATGGTCGCAAAAAATCTTGAGGGTCATGAGAATGGGCACTGCCATCAGCGCACCGATCACGCCCCAGATCCATGCCCAGAGAAGCATCGACAAAAAAATCATGACCGGGTTGAGCGTGAGGCTCCGCCCAGTGAGGATCGGCGTAATGAAGTGGCCTTCGATCGTCTCGAGGGTGAAGTAAACGATGGGCACGATCATGACGTCCGAGAGGTCGTCGAATGTCAGAAACGCGACCACGGTCAGTATGGTACCGCTGACCGCGGCGCCGACATACGGGATGTAATTGAACAGTGCAACCATAACGCCCCACAGGAGCGCGTTCGGCATTCCGATGAGATGCATTGCGATGGCGACCACGAGCCCGAGACCCGCGTTGATGCACGTGACCGTGAAAAGGTAACGGCCGATCGCAGACTGAATGGTGCGTGCGACCTGGACCGCGGTTTTCTTGTCCGTCATCGTCGGCAGCACGCGGACCAGTTTCCGCAGGAACATATCCCCCGAACCCAGAATGAAGTAGAGCAGCACCAGCGTCGCAGCCGTCGATACGAGGAAACTCTGCGCGCCACCCCAGACGCGGCTGATGAGGCTGGGCGGCTTCTGAACGACCTGCTGCGGCCGCTTCGCCTTGTCGTCGACGCCGCTCGTAAGCGCTTCGACCTTCTCAGCCGCCTTGTTCATTTCCTGCACGGATTTACGGAGCGTCCCGAGCTTTCGCTCGATCTGCTCGGCAACCCTTGGCACGGTACCGATCCACTCGGATGCCGGTTCGAACAATTGCGCCACGCCCACTCCGAGCACACCCGTCAGTGCCAGCACGATCAGTGCGCCGCCTGCTGCTTCCGGCAGCCCCATCCGTTTCAGTGCGCGAACGGCCGGATAAAGGATGAGGCTCAAAAGCACCGCAAGGATGATCGGCAGCAGCAGCGACCGCGCAAAGTAGAACGTATAGAACAGGGCAAGAACGAAGAGCCCTTTGACAGCAAACGCCGGCGCGCCCGACAGCTTCGCATCAACGTGTGCATCCGGTGTGGGTTCGATCGGGAGTAACTGCCCCGCCGCAACAGGTTCATCCATTCCCGGCCCCTGAGCAAAGCGCATGCCACTTTTGGGAACAGCACTTGCCTAGGAGAATTCGTTTCGCCCAAACCTGAGGTAATGTCATGAGAATTTTCGGGAGTGTAGTGCTCGTGTTAGCGCTCGCCGGCTGTGAGTCTGTCGCGACGACGCAGCCCGGTTCCGTAGGCGTCGATCGCAAGCAGACGATGATGGTGTCATCGCAGGAGATCGATCAGGCCGCGGCGGGCGAATATCGCAAGGTCATTGCGGCGGCACAACAAAAAGGCATTCTGGACCGCAACGCGCAGCACGTGCAACGCGTTCGCACCGTCGCGCAGCGGCTGATCCCCCACACCGCAGCATTTCGTAAAGATGCGCCCGGCTGGGCGTGGGAAACACACGTCATCCAGGAGAACCAGCTGAACGCCTGGGCGATGCCGGGCGGCAAGATGGTGGTCTACAGCGGCTTGATCGAGAAACTGCAGCTTACCGACGACGAGCTCGCGGCGATCATGGGGCACGAGATTGCGCACTCGCTGCGGGAGCATGCCCGCGAGCGTGTATCGCGTCAGATGGCGACGGGTCTGGGTGTGGGCATCGCGGGCGCCATATTTGGCCTCGGCCAGGTGGGCCAGGGCCTTGCCGGAATGGTCGCAGACGCGACATTCACGCTGCCCAACTCCCGCGAAAATGAAGTTGAAGCCGACCGCATCGGTGTGGAGCTCGCCGCACGCGCAGGGTATGACCCGCATGCAGCGGTCCGGCTCTGGCAGAAGATGGCACAGGCGAGCGGCGGCGGGGGCGGGGGCGGGCCTGAGTTCCTGTCGACGCACCCGTCACCGGCGAATCGCCTGGCCGATCTACGGGTGTATGCAGACCGCGTGATGCCCTTATACCAGCAGGCGCGCCGCTAGGTCTGTGGCAGTTACGACGGCCGATCCACCCGACACCAGATCCCTTTCAAAGCTGCGTAGCGCCGCGGCGGGCTGCCGCGCATGTCCACTGTGGCGCACGGGTACGCAAACGGTCTTCGGCGAAGGTGGCGAGCAAGCCCGATTACTCGTCGTCGGGGAGCAGCCGGGCGACCGTGAGGATGTCGAAGGGCACCCTTTTGTCGGACCGGCGGGTAAGATCCTCGACCAGGCGCTCGAAGCGACGGGTGTTCCGCGTAAGGATGTGTACATCACGAACGCGGTGAAACACTTCAAGTGGGAGCCTCGTGGTAGACGCAGGCTGCACAAAACACCTGCACAACGCGAGATCGATGCGTGCCTTCCCTGGCTCGAAGCTGAGCTGGCGGCGGTTCAACCGAAGGTGATTCTTTGCCTTGGCGCAACAGCGGCACGCGCGGTCATGGGCGGAAAGGTGCGGGTGACCGAATCGCGGGGGCAACCGTTGCAATCGCCGCTTGGAAAAGAAGTCATCATCACGATCCATCCCGCATACATCCTTCGCCTTCGCACGGGTGCGGAAGAAGCGTTCGCGTTATTCGTGAGCGACGTCGGGACGGCGGCCCAGCGCGCGGGCCTTGAGGTTTGAGGGCGAGCATCGCAGTCGCGTCAAGCGGGTCGCCACACACTTTATAAGTGTTTTGCGCCGACGGCGCTCATGCGATGACAGCTGGAGGCTCCCCATCGCCCGGTCGACCCGGCTGCGGTGGATCCTGCTGCGGCACGGCCGGCTCCATGTCCGGAGGCAGGCTGGGATTCGGCACTTCCGGATCGCCCTTGCCAGGCTCAGGAGTATGCAATCGGTTTGTGCGCATGGCGATCCTCCGTCGAGCGGTCTATAAATGCAAAACGGCTGGGGCATTCGCTCCAGCCGCAGATCAGCCCGGCAGCGCCGGGGCGAGGCAATCGCGCGAGACAACGAACTCACGCGATGCCAACCACTACAGGGAATTACCGATTGCGCTCTGCGCTGCCCTGGATCTTCTCGCCACCGCGCTCGATGTCCTTGCCCGCGCCGGCCATCGTGTTGCAGCCCGCTGCGAAGAATCCGATTAGAACCATAGCGATGAAAGTGCGAAACATTGTTGTCTCCTTGAATTAATGTGGGATAACCCACATCGGGCTTAGCAATGAGTGTTCCCGCGACCTGTCGAACGGCGTAGTCGGCGCACGCGGCCAAGGGCGTTGCATACTGATTCAAAAGGAGAATGCGGTGACACTGACGACGGCGCTGATGATACTGCTGCTGCTTGTGCTGCTCGGCAGTTTGCCGGTGTACTCATACAGCCGGGACTGGGGGTACGTCCCAAGCGCTACCCTGGCCTTGATCGTTGCGATTGTTGCGCTGATGCTCCTGCTTTGACTACTGCGGTACGTGCTGAACGGGCACTCGGCGAGGCGGCCTGCGCCGCAGGGGTATGCGAATCTCCAGCACGCCATTTCGAAGCACCGCGCGCGCGCCGTCACCGTCGGTACCCTCCGGCAGGGGTATGCGCCGCGAGAACGCCCCGTAGTGCAGCTCGGATCGACGATGTCCGGGATCTGAGCGCCGTTCGTCCTGCCGATCACCCCGTACGGTGAGAGAGCCTTCGTCGATCTCGACCTGAAGCTGTGATTCATCGACACCCGGCACGTCGATACAGACCCGCACCTGATCGTTCTGCTCGCAGACTTCGACGTTCGGGTTCCACGGCAGTCCCGGCATGATGTGCGGCAAGCGTGAGATCGGGGTGCCGCGCAATACATCACCCCAAACGCGATCCATCTGCCGTGAGATCGTTCGCATGAGCGTGAAAGGAAACTCCGCGGGCCGTGAGAACGCAGCGCGTGCGGTGTCTCGCCACTCCGCTGCGTAGCGCTTACCTTCGCCGCTTGCACCCTGGCTTTCCGGCCTGGCGCTGGTGGTTACCCGCACGCGCGGTGACTGCAATTTGCGTTTGATGGCCTGGACTGCATCGAGGACGAGTGTTTCGGACGGATCGGAGCCTTCACCAATGCTTTGAGCAGTGAGGGACACACCCGTGCGCTCCGAACCCAGCGGCTCCAGCTCGACAGCGCCGAGCCATTGACCGCCTGCGGCGCGCCATTCGACTCGCCGGTAAGGCGTTTTCGACGTAAGGGTGATCTCGAGATCACCGCCAGTGCCGGCGGCCGACGAAAGGCGATAGCTGTCTTCCATCTCGCGCGATATGCGGCTGACCCCCGGCAAAGCCTCGAGTAAGGACGCCGGCTGAACAAACGCATCGTAGACATCTGACACGGGCCGCTCGACTTCAAAACGCTGCTGTATGGTTCCCATCGGGCTCATCTCGGTGAACGGGCTGATGCGGACTTCGTGCAAACGCCGTGCCCTGCACTGCTACAATCGGCGCGCTTTTTCACGTTGCGGAATCCTATGCAAATTCTCGTATGCGGCGGAGCCGGTTACATCGGCTCACACATGGTCCAGCTTCTGCTCGACCGCGGACACGATGTGACGGTCTTTGACAACCTGTCCAGCGGTCATCGCGACGCGCTGGCGGGCGGTCGGTTCGAATTGGGCGATCTGGGTGACTCGGCTGCGCTGGACCGTGTGCTTGGCGCCCAGAAGTTCGATGCCGTCATGCACTTCGCCGCGTTCATTCGCGTCGAGGAGTCAGTGGCGCTGCCTGGAAAATACTTTCGCAACAACTACTGCAATACGCTGAACCTGCTGGAAGCCATGGTACGGCACGGCGTACGGCGCTTCATCTTCTCATCGACAGCGGCGGTCTACGGTGAGCCGCAATACGTCCCGGTGGACGAAAAGCACCCGCGCGACGCGATCAACCCGTACGGCGCATCGAAGCGCATGGTCGAAGACACGCTTTTCTACTACGCCGCGGCGTATGGCTTGCATTCCGTGATCCTTCGCTACTTCAACGCCGCAGGCGCCGACGCGCAAGCACGCCGCGGGCCGCGGCATGATCCGCTCACCCATCTGATACCGCTCATTCTGCGCGCGGCCGCGGGAGTCAATCCGAATATCAAGGTGTTTGGACGTGATTACCCGACGCCGGACGGGACCGCCGTGCGGGACTACATTCACGTTGCGGATTTGTGCGAAGCCCACCTCGCCGCGATCGAATATCTGACCAAAGGCGGCGAAAC
>JBKJPI010000256.1:0-3520 GCA_046595235.1 Burkholderiales bacterium
GCGTGGCGCCGCTGCGCCGGATCGCACCGGCAACCGGCATGGGGGCTTGGGCATTGCGCCGTACAACGCCTACGCGACGAGCGATGGTTACGTGGTACTCAACTGCCCGGGCGACCATCATTTCCGCGCGGTCCTCGACGTGATGGGCCGGCCTGATCTAAAGGACGATCCACGCTTCGTTACCCGCTCGTCGCGCGTCGTGAATGTTGCCGCCGTGGACGCGCTGATCGAGAGCTGGACGAAGACGCTCACCAAGGATGAGGTGGCGCAACGCATGCTGGCGGCCGCGGTGCCGTGTGCGCCGGTGCGCGACCTCAACGAAGTCATGAACGACGAGAACATGCATGCCCGCGGCAGCCTGCAGTGGATCGACCATCCTGACATTGGCCGTGTAGCCCTGCCGCATTCGCCCCTTGTGTTCGAAGGCACGGAGCGCCGCCCGCTGGAACCCAGCCGTCCCTTAAGCGCGAGCAACGACGAGATCTTCGGTGAATGGCTCGGCCATTCCGAGAAAGAGCTCGCGGCCTGGAAGGCGGAAGGCGTGATCGGCTACTCGGCGGACGAGTTGGCCGTGAAAGCCGAAAGCGTCGTCTGACTCTCCTCGCTGACTAACAGTCCAGAGACACTGTCGGATCTCCGGATGTGATGCGCGATCTTTTTACTCAGCCTGGTTTGGGCGTAAGCACCAGATTTCTCAATGCGGTAGCGCGCACCAGCGACAGCCACACGTAAGCAAGCACGATTGCCGCGCCGCCCGCGAGTGCCAGGCGCGGGCCCACCATCGCGCCCGCGATATTGAGCAGAAATCCGCTGAGGTACATAAGGCTCCATACCAGCGTGAACACGCTCATTACCCGCCCGCGGAATTGGTCCTCGACCAGGGTTTGCAGCATTACCTGAACACAGGTGATGAAGTAAGCGTGGCACAGGCCGGCGACGAGGAGCGCGCAAAAAGAAAGCCAGTACCAGTCGCTGAAGGCGAAGCCTATCAATGCCACGTTATAGATCGTCAGCGCGCCGACGATCACGCTCCTCGGCTTAAGATACGACTGAACCCAGGCATAGGAAAGAAAGCCCGAGAGGGCGCCTATACCGACGGCGGAAACGAGGATGCCAAGACCTCGCGAATCGACGTCCAGTACGTCCTTGGCAAATACCGGAAGCACGTGGATGAAGCCCATGGCCATGGTGGCGTTGAGCAGCGCCGCGCCGATGACCCTGGCGAATATTTCATTGCCGCGTATGTAACGCAGGCTCTCGGTGAAGTTGTTCAGCAGGCTGCCACGCGGAGGCGCCGCGCGGGGCGCAGGGTGAACCAGGAACAACATGGCGATCATGGTGCTGACAGCTGCCGCGGACGTGAGAAAGGTGACCGGTGCACCCGCTGCGGCAATGAGAAATCCCGCAATCGACGGCGCGATCACGCGGCTGCTGCCGAAAGCCATGGAGATCAGCGGCACCGCGGAGCGCAACAACGGGCGCGGCAGCAACCGTGGATAAAACGACGCGCGCGCAGGCTCGTCGATGGCGCTCGACAGTCCCAACAGAAATGCGCCCAGCGCGAGGTGCCACAGCTCCGCCACGCCGAGCATCGCCGCCACGCCGACAATCGTCATACCGATCGCGGTATTGATCTGCGCGGCACCGATCAGTTTGCGCGCATCGACGCGATCGGCCAGCACACCGCCCAGCAGCGTCAGCGCGAATTGCGGCACGAAACCGCAAAGGTAGATAAAGCCCAGCTGCGCCTGCGATCCCGTGATCTCGAAGGCGAGCCACCCCAGCGTGAACGCAAACATATGCTGGCCGGTAACCTGCGCGACGAGGGCCAGCCAGTAGCGGCGGAAACCACGCTCCTTGAGCGCGAGAAGGGGATTGACTTTGTCTTCCACAATCGTTGCAGTGCGCCGCCTCTAGCTTTTCTGCGGCGACCACCCATAGGCCTTGGCGCAGGCACCGCCCATCAGCATCGCGCGTTCACTGTCGCTGAGGCGTTCGGTCTGGCGGAAGGGCTCGACCGCCTGCTCGTAGTTGACGACCGCGAATGCGCGGGTCCAGTCGGTGCCCCACAGGCAGCGATCGATTCCCCATGCGTCGAACACGCGGGCGAGCGGGTCCCAGATGTCCGGGAAGGGATACGGTTGGCGCGATAGCGTGCAGGCGCCGCTGACCTTGATCACCGCGTTCGGGCGCTTGGCGAGGTCCAGAATCTTCGGCAGGTCGGCCCAGGGCTGCGGCGGGGCGGGCGGCGTGCGCGGCTGCAGGATGCCCAGATGGTCGATGATGAATCGCGTCTCGGGGTGGCGATCGATCAACGCCGTGCCGGCGTCCACGTTTCCCCAGAAGAGGATGTTGACCGGAAAGTCGTGCCGGACGGCTGCGCGGAGGATGCGGTCGAGGCCCGGGTCGTTCGGATCGCGCCCCGCCTCTTTCGTCATGATGATGCGAACGCCGACCGTGCCCGGCGCCTTCTTCCATTCGGCAATTGTCTCGGCCACTGCCGCATCATCCGGGTTGACCGGCGTGACGAGGGCGAACCGCCCGGGATGCGCGCGCTGCACTTCCAGCGCATAGCTGGCGTCATACTGGTACATGGAAAACGACGAGATGAAGATCGCGCCGTCGACATCGACCTTGTCCATCGCCGCCACCATCTCGTCACCCGTGGCATGAGCGGGCCAGTTCGGCACACTGTGCCAGGGCCGTTTCGGCGTGTTCGCCTCATAGGCGTGGATTTGGGAATCGATGATTGCCATCTACGAAAGCTCCTCTGCGCTAAGCGGTTTATTCGGTATGCAACAGGTCAGAGTCTATCGCGTGGCCACGCGTCGTTTCTGCACTCGATCGGCCGCAGCGGCCGCAGGCGACGCGGACGGTATGATCGGCGATTCGCACAAAGAGCTCGCGGGCCGGAAGGCGGAAGGGGTGATCGGCTAATCGGCGGACGACTTGGCTGTGAAGGCCGAAAGCGTCGTCTACGCTCCCTCGCTCCGCACGCGGGGAGAGGGTAGGGTGAGGGGCAGCAGCCGTGGGTCCCGCGCTAACGCTGCTATGCGCTGGAATGCCAGTCCGCAAGTCGTGATTCCAGATCAGCCGCCCGCTGAATCCAGATTAGCCGAGCTTTGAATCCGTATTAGCCGGACGTTAGTTAGCCGTAGAACGTGGTGCGATGATTTGCGCGAGCTCACGATTAGTGGTCCCGAGCATAAGCAACGATCTGACTAACAAGTCCAAAGACACTGTGGGATCTCCCGATTCCATCTTTGCGACTCGCGATTGGCTCGACCGAACGGCCTTCGCCAGCTGCACTTGGGTGAGACCTTGCTTAACCCGACGTACCTTCAGCCCATCCGCCAGTTTCAGGCGCAGCTCGATAAATGCATCTTCCTCATCGGTGAGTTGAAGAAACTGCTTGGTAGTGCCGACCGTCCAGCCCTTCGTGTGAAGGAGTATGACGATGCTTCACAGTAAGCGTAAACGCCTTCACACGAAGGGCTGGACGGTCGGCACTACCAAGCAG
>JBKJPI010000289.1:0-2799 GCA_046595235.1 Burkholderiales bacterium
CCTTTGTAAACGCGCTTACGACAAACCTCACGTCCTTCTTTCGCGAACCTCATCACTTTGTCGAGCTCGCCAGGCACGTCAACATCCTGCGGCGCGAAGCACATCCCCACATCAGCATCTGGTGCTGCGCGGCTTCGAGCGGGGAGGAGGCTTATTCCATCGCCATGTCGATGGTCGAGACCTTCGGCAGTTACGCACCCCCTGTTTCGATCGTCGCGACGGACGTGGACACGAACGTGCTCGCGATGGCGCAGGCGGGGACGTATCCCGTCGACCGGTTATCCATGCTCGACGAGGATCGTACGCGGCGCTTCTTTCAGCGTGACTCCGCCGCCCGTTCACCCGTCCTGAGCGTGCGGCAGGAACTGCGGAAGCTCGTCACGTTCCAGCAGGTGAATCTCCTGGCACCGCCGTGGCGCGTGCGGGGGCCATTCGACGCGATTTTCTGCAGGAACGTCATGATCTATTTCGACAAGCCCACGCAGCGCCGGATACTGGAAGGACTGACTCCACTGCTGCGTTTCGACGGGCTGCTCTTCGCCGGGCACTCCGAGAGTCTCGGGCATTCGGCCGACCTTCTGAAATTGCGTGGCAATACGGTTTACGAGCGCACGCGCGCGGCGGCATGACGAAACCGGACGCGGCAGAGAAGCCATTGCGCCGCGCCAGTGGGGAGGCGCCCACGACGCTGCGAGGCACCGGCCGTGACAAGCTGATCGTGATCGGCGCATCGACGGGCGGCACCGAAGCCGTCAAGGATGTGCTGGTGGGAATGCCGCCGACCGCACCGGGTATTCTCGTGGCCCAGCACATGCCCGAAGCATTCACGCGCGCTTTCGCCGCGCGGCTCAACCGGCTGTGCCGCATCACGGTCAAGGAAGCACAGAGCGGTGAGCGCGTGCTTGCCGGTCACGCCTATATCGCTCCGGGCCACTCGCACCTGACGCTTCGACGCAGCGGCCCTCATTACGTGACGCACTTGAGCCGTGGCGAGCCGGTGAACCGCCACCGGCCGTCGGTCGACGTGCTTTTCCGCTCCGCGGCGCACAGCGCCAGGGATGTGATTGCCGTGATTCTCACGGGAATGGGGAAAGACGGCGCCGAAGGGATGCTCGCCTTGCGCAAGGCCGGGGCGTACACCTTCGCCCAGAACCGTGAGTCATGCGTGGTGTTCGGAATGCCGAAGGAAGCGATCGCCCTTGGAGCTGTCGAAGAGGTGATTCCGCTCGACGCCATCGCCCCCGCGGTGCTGGCGCGCCTGAAGAAGGGGTAATGAGTGCAATAAATCACGCTTTATTCGTCACTCAGTCGTCACTTCCCGAACAGCGTTCGTAAGTCACGGAAGCTCAAGGGGCGGCGTCGTGAAGCCGTTAAAGCTCAAACAAAATAGCGGGGTATGACAATGCTTGCAAATCTGAGGACGGAGCACGACACCGCGGTAATCCGCCTCACCGGCCGGTTCGATTTCAACGGCCATCGTGAATTCAAGCACTGCTACGAAGCTGCACTGGGAGAGCCCTCGGTGCGAAAAATCGACGTCGACTTAAGGTCGGTCGAGTACCTCGACAGCTCCGCCCTCGGCATGCTGCTTCTTTTGAAGGAGCAGGCAGATGCGCGTGAGTTACCCGTATCGCTCCTCAATTGCGGCGGCACGGTCAAAGAAATCCTCGACGTCGCGAACTTCGGCGTCATGTTTGCGATGCGTTGAAGAGCGTCATGGGAGTCGCTGAAGTGTTGGTACCAGCTGAATCGCCGGAGGCGGCTGCCGCGCAGACCGTGCTCGTCGTCGACGATCATCCACAGGCGCAGGTTCTGCTCACGCGCTTTTTGAAACGCATGGGCTATCGCGTGGAAATCGCGGAGAACGGCCTCGAGGCCGTGAACGCCGTGAAGCGCGTGCGTCCCGACATCATCCTCATGGATCTGACCATGCCGGTGATGGGCGGTTATGAGGCGACCGAGCACATCCGCGTCGCGGCCAGCGACCGCTGGCTGCCGATCGTATTCCTCAGCGCAACGCCGGACAGCGCCGCACTCATTCGTGCGCTCGAACGCGGTGCCGACGATTACCTCGTAAAACCGATCAGCTACACGGTTTTGCGCGCGAAGATGCGTGCAGTGTCGCGGATGCTTGCGATGCAGCGCCAGCTCGAGGACCGGAACGTCAAGCTTGCCGTGTATCGAGCCGCCGAGGATGAGCAGAACCGCATGGCGCAGCACGTCATCGCGCGACTTGCAAACCATCACCTCTTCGATGCATCCGTGCTGCAGCACTGGACGGCCCCCGCGAGCTTCTTCAGCGGCGATCTCGTTGTCGCCGGATATACGCCGGCCGGCGTGCTTCACGTCATGCTTGCCGATGGCGCCGGCCACGGCCTGGCAGCCGCACTTTCCGCGCTTCCCGTGACGCAGCCGTTTTACCGCATGACCGAGAAAGGCTATTCACTCTCGAGCATCGTCGCGGAAATGAACGGGAAGATTCGCCAGCTTATGCCCGTCGAGCGGTTCGTCGCCGCGACACTACTGGCAATTGACTTCAAGGAACAGGTCGTCGAGATCTGGAACGGTGGCAATCCGCCGCTGTGCGTGATGGCGGATGATGGCCGCGTACTGCACGCGGGCTGTTCGTTGCACCCGCCGCTCGGTGTCGCGCCGGATCACCTGTTCAGCAGCGACGTGGATGTCTATCACTACGACGAGGCGTGCCAGCTCGTTGCATGCTCGGATGGCTTGTACGAAGGCGCAGGCTGGCGTGCGAACGCAATCGGAGCGCAGGATCTCGCACAGCTTCTGAGCACG
>JBKJPI010000440.1:0-3299 GCA_046595235.1 Burkholderiales bacterium
CGCCGCGCTCGCGAAGGCCTGTGACCCACTCACCGTCGGAGCCGAGCTGCGGCCAGCTTGCACCGCCGAGCGCGAGCACCACTGCATCAGCGCTTACGTTGCGGTGGCCGTCGGGAGTTTCGAAACGAAGCGCCCCGTTTTCGTCCCAGCCGCTCCAGCGGTGCCGCACGCGTATTCGAAGGCCCTGCTCACGCATGCGACGGAGCCACGCGCGGAGCAACGGGGCGGCTTTCATCTCGTGTGGGAAGACGCGCCCCGAGGTGCCGACGAAGGTTGCGACGCCGAGTGCATGCACCCAGGCTCTCACCTCTTCCGCACCGAAGTCGTTCAGCACCGGCTCGAGTCGGCTGCGCTGCGCGCCGTAGCGGGGGAAAAACTGATCGCGCGGCTCATTGTGTGTAATGTTGAGCCCGCCTTTGCCGGCCATGAGGAGCTTTCGCCCGACCGAAGGCATGCGCTCATACAGATCCACCTGAACGCCGCCGGCCAGCAATACCTCGGCCGCCATAAGGCCCGCGGGCCCGCCTCCGATTACGGCGACGACGCGATCCGCACTGCGCTTCATGTGAGTCATGTGCCGTTGAGCGTATCGTAAACTCACGCGCTATGACGGGACCTTCCGCAGCACCGGATCTCACGCGCTTCTTCGCACCGAGATCAGTCGCGATCATCGGTGCGACAGAAGATACGACGCGTTTCGGCGGACGACTGCTGCGCCAGATGCTCAAGTTCGGTTATAGAGGGCGCATCCTGCCGATCAATCCGGGGCGCACCACGATTTTTGAGCTGCCCTGTGTTCCGAGTGTTGGAGACCTTTCGGAAACGCCGGACCAGGTCGGCATCGTGCTGCAGGCCGCGAAAGTGCTGCCTGCACTGCGTGAGTGTCATGCACGCGGCATTCCTTTCGCGACAGTCTTCACCGCAGGCTTCAGCGAGACGGGCACTTCCGAGGGGCGCGCGCTGCAGGAGGAGATCACAGCGTTCGCGCGGCACAGCGGAATGCGCGTGATGGGCCCGAACTGTTACGGTGTCATCAACTTCAACGATCAGTTTGCGATCACAGCGGCGAGCAGCCTGAGCCCGGATATGGCGAAGCCGGGCACCATCAGCGTCGTCAGCCAGAGCGGCGGTCTCGGCACTGTGAACGTCATGTGGCGCGCGATGGAAGCGGGGCTTCGCATCAACTATTCCGCGAGCAGTGGCAACGAAGCGGATCTCGACGCGATCGACTTCGCGCGCTTCATGATCGAAGCGGAGTCGACCGAAGTGTTGCTGATGGCGCTCGAGGGTGTGAAAGACGGGATCAAGCTCATCAGCCTCGCCGAGCGCGCGGCGGAGCTCCGGAAACCGATTGTGGTGCTCAAGTTCGGGCGCACGCAGGCGGGAAGCCGCGCGGCCGCATCTCATACGGGTGCGATGACGGGCTCGGACGATGTGTTCGACGCCGTGTGCAGGCAGTTCGGTCTCATACGCGTCGACGATTCGAAAGATCTCTATGAGACCGCGATCATGCTGCGCGGACGACGCTACCCCCGCGGGCGGCGTATTGCGTCGATGTCGCTCTCGGGTGGAAACGTCGTGCAGGTGGCGGACGTCGGCGAAAGTCTCGGCCTCGAGTGGCCGCCTTATACGGTCGACACGCAGCGCAAGCTCTCGGAGCTCCTGCCGGGTTATGGCACGCTCAGCAATCCGACCGACATCACGTCCCTTGCGAGCGGACAGCCCGATCTCTTCCGGCGCGCGATCGAGACGATTTCCGCAGACGCGAACGTCGATGTGATGGCACCGATCTTTACTTTCCCTCGCCGCGCGGAGCTCGAGCAGGCGATGGAGCTTGCCAAGGCGGCAGAGAAACCGTTCGTCGTTTTGATGACCGGCGCCTGCCTTGAAGACCGCCGTCTGACTGTCGAGCGCCTCGTCGAATCGGGCGTGGCTGCGTACCGGGATGTGGTGCCGTGCCTCACAGCGGTCCGTGCGTCGGTCCGCTATGCGGAGTTCCTTCGAACGTTCCGCAAACGCGATACGACCACGCCCAGCGTGAAGCTTCCGCTGATGGGGCGGGAACACACTCTCCTTCCACCTCAGGGGGAAGGGTGGGATGGGGGTGGTTCTTGTTTGAGTCCGCAGGGCGCGAAAGAGTTGCTCGTGGCCTACGGGATCCCTTTGATAGCGGAGCGCCTTGCGCGCAGCGCTGACGAAGCGGTTACGCACGCGCATGCGCTCGGCTTTCCCGTCGCACTCAAAATCGAATCGGCTGAGGTCCCGCATAAGACTGAAGCAGGCGGCGTGCGGCTGGCGCTCAAGAGCGATATTGATGTCCGTTCTGCGTACGAAGGAATACTCGCAGCGGTGCACGCTTGTAAGCCACAAGCGCGCATCGAAGGTGTGCTTGTGCAGCCGATGGCCCCCAAAGGACTCGAGTTGATTCTCGGTATTGCGGCTGATCCCATTTTCGGACCGATTGTCGTGGCAGGCCTTGGGGGCATTCACGTCGAAGTGCTTCGCGACGTCTCCCGGCGCGTCGCCCCGATCGACGAGCGCGAGGCGAGGGCGATGTTGAAAGAGCTCAGGGCTTACCCGCTGCTGGAGGGCGTACGAGGCCAGCCCACGCGCGATATCGGCGCGATTGCCGACGCGATTCAGCGACTTTCATGGCTCGCACATGCATTCCGTGATGAAATCGTCCAGATCGATCTGAATCCACTCATCGCCTACGAGCGCGGCATACTCGTGCTCGACGCATTGTTCGTAAGCCTAGAGCCTGTTATGGACTTTAGCGTGCGCGACGTTGAGCCAAAAGGGTCTGGATGCTAGGCGAGACGAGGCCGCATAGCCCATCTATGCAACGAGGAGCAACAACGCAGACGGGCCGTTTTGGCTCAACCCGCCGGGAACGCGCAGGAACGGCCCATTGCGTTGTCGCCACTCGCTTACAGTGTCCGGCACTGCGGCGCGACCGGCTCCTAGCACTGAGCCCTTCCTGCACGTTCGTCGCACACGTTAAAGTCCATAACAGGCTCTAGCTTGGACATCCGTCCGATGGCTGCGGCCAGCCTGGAGCGCGTGCTCATTGAAGGCGCAGCCGGCGCAATCGAAACCGACCTGAACGACCCCGGAGAGCCGCGCCGGGGCGTCGCGCTCATCGCACATCCCAATCCCGTCCAGGGCGGCACCAAGGACAACAAGGTCGTTACAACCCTCGCCAAGGCGTTCTACAACCTGGGCTATGTGGCCGCGCGTCCGAACTTTCGCGGGGTGGGCGCGAGCGCAGGCTCTTTCGATACGGGCATCGGCGAAAC
>JBKJPI010000616.1:0-3599 GCA_046595235.1 Burkholderiales bacterium
GCCTTTCAGCGCGGCCCAGTGGAGCGGCGTATAACCTGCGCGATCGCGCGCGCGCGGATCGGCGCCGCGCTCGATCAGAAGCTTCGCCGCCGCTTCGTTACCGTGGAACGCGGCGACCATGAGCGGCGTCCAGTTCTGCGCGTCGCGTGAGTCGACCGGCATTCCTGCGTTGAGGAAGAGGAGGAGCTGCGAGGCGTCACCCTTTTCCGCTGCGCGCGACATGTCCGCCGGAACCGCGCGCAGGCCGAGTTCTTTAAGTGTCTCCTTGGCACTTGAGGCTTCGCTATCCCACACGTCCCCTTTTTGTACGGGCGCCGCCAGGATTCCCTCGTGCGCGACGCTCAACTGGAAAATCTCGCGCGCGACATCCGAAGGGAACCCCTGTCTGCCGCCACGGTTGTCGATCAGAAGCTCATCGAAAATCGCACGCGCAGCTTCGAGTGACTCCCAGCTGTCTACGATTTTCGCGAAGACGCGCGCGAAGCGCGCTTCGAGCTGATGCGGATAAAGCTCGGGCTCCGCCGACAGATAGTCCTTGAGTTTTTCATTCATGGATCACGCTCGCGACTCAGCCACAGCCCAAGCGTTGACAGTCTGAGTGACGCTAGTGCGCTGCCGCACCGCCATGAGGCGTGTCCTTTGGCATGAAGAACACCAGCAGGTTCGCGGAGACGATAATCGCCGCCAGGAAGTAGAACCCTGCATAAAGGCTGTAAGCGTCGGCAATCATTCCGAAGAGAAGCGGCGAGACCGCGGCGCCGAGTGAAGTCACGCCGAACTGAATGCCGACGGCGCTACCCGCCAGGTTCTTCGGCGTGACCTCGAGCGCCCACGCCTGCAGAACAGAGCGCATCGCATAGAGGAAGAAGCCGACGAGCGCGATGAAGACCACGAATAGCGGGCTGTTCCCCGCCAGGACCATGCCGATGACCATCACGCCAGACAGCAGCATGCTCGACATGACGACGCGGCGTCGTCCCATCTTGTCCGACAGGTGCCCACCGACCGGGCCAGCCAGGAAACCGGCAACCTGGATCACTGTTAAGGACACTCCAACCATCAGCGTCGAATAACCGAGCTCATACGCAAGGTAGACCGGCAGAAACGTGAGCAGTCCGGCCTGCGTCATCGTGCGAAACGATGAGCTGACCGAGATGATCAGGAGGCTTTTGTTCCTGAGCAGACTGGCGTAGTCGCGCAAGTAAGTTTTGAGTGTGCGCTTTTCACCCGGCGCATTGATCCCGTCAGCCGTAGTTGATCGGCCAGAGGCAAATGCGCCGAGCAACAAGAGGATCCCCACGGCCATCGTAATGCCGGGGATGACATTGATCACCACCACTTCGCGCCAGGTGAATACAGCGAGCAGCGCACCGATGATCACAGGCGCAGCGGCTTCACCGATGTTCCCGCCCATGCCATGGAAGGAGAGCACGAGCCCCTTGCGCTGAGGATAGCGATGCGCGAGCGTGGGTATCGCAGCAGGGTGCCAGAGGTTGTTGCCGATGCCGACGAGCGTCACGCACACGAGAAGCATCCAGAAGTCGTGCGATACACTCATGAACGCGTAAGGAACGCCGACCCAGAAAAGCGAAGCGGCCATGAGATAACCCTTCTGGCCGATCATGTCGACGAGGATGCCGCCGGGAAGGTTCGATATCGCACCTGCGAGGTGCTGTATCGTCATGATGAGCCCGATCTCGGTGTACGAGAGGCCCAGCTCTTTGCCGATCAGCGGCAGCAGCAGGTAGAAGGTGGCGGTGTACCAGTGGGTGAGTCCATGGCCCGCCGAAATCAGCCAGACTTCTCTGAAGGTGCGCGGGTGCGAGTCGACCGTTGTGGCTACTGTGCTCATGGACTGAAAAACCAGGACACTTCGTAGGCCTCAATGATAGCAGTTGAGCCTGAATGGCGGCTCCGCATATCATTCGCCTTCCCCGCACGACGCGGTCTCTCTCGACCGCAAAACACGAGCTTAAAATCCAAGGATGCGAACAGACCTCGAACGCTTTTTCAGTCCGCGCGCGATTGCCATCATCGGCGCGTCGCAGGACCTCGGCACGATCAGCGGGCAGCCGCTGAAACACCTCCAATCCCACAACTACGAGGGCAAGCTATACCCGGTGAATCCGCGATATCAGGAGGTGGCGGGCGTCAAATGCTACCCGTCGCTCGCCGAGGTGCCGGAGACGCCGGATCTCGTTCTCATCCTCGTCAATGCTTCACGCGTCGCTGACATGCTCATGCAATGCGGCGCGAAAGGCGTGCCGTACGTGATCATTTTCAGCTCAGGTTTCTCCGAAGTCGGCGGCGGCGGGGTGGATCTCCAGCAGCGGCTGGCGCGTATCGCGCACGAGCACAACATCGGCGTCATCGGCCCCAACTGCCAGGGCATGATCAATATCGCCGATGGCGTCTTCGCAGGCTTCGGCTCGGTGTTCAACTCAGACTACGATCCGGGCCCGGTGAGCATGGTGTCGCAGTCGGGCGGTTTCGGATTCTCCGTGATGAACCTGTCGTCGAAGGAAGGCGGACTTGGATTTCGCCAGATGGTGACGACGGGCAACGAGATCGGCGTCTCCACGGCGGACTTTCTCGAATACTTCGTGCGCGATCCGCAAACTGAAATCATCGCGGGCTATATCGAAGGCCTTCGCGACGCGCGCAGGCTCGTCGACGTCGGCGAGAAAGCGTTGCTCGCCGGCAAACCGATCCTCATGTGGAAAGTGGGCAACACGGAGCAGGGACAGCGCGCCGCGGCCTCGCACACCGCAAACCTCGGCGGCACGATGGCACTCTATCGTGCGGCTTTCAGGCAGAAAGGAATCATCCAGATCGACGATATTCAGGACCTCGTCGATCTGGGCCGCGCGTTCCGCTCGAAACGTCTTCCGCAGGGAAACCGCCTCGCGATCATCACGATCTCGGGCGGCGCCGGCATACTGATGACCGACGAGTGCGTGTCCGGTGGCATGGAGCTGGCGGAGCTGAGCCCCGAGACCAATGCGCGCCTGCGCGAGTTCATTCCGTCGTTTGGATCGCTGCATAACCCGGTTGACGTGACTGCAGCGATTTTCAACGACACCACACTCATCAATCGTACGATGCAGGCGATCATCGACGACCCGAATGTCGACAGCGTTGCGATGATCAATGCATCACTGCAGGGCGAGCTCGCTGAGACCATCGCGAAGGAGATTGTGGCGGTCGCGAAAAAGACCGAGAAGCCGGTGTTCCTCTGCTGGAGCGCGCGCGACGTGCTTGCTCAGGAGGCGTACGCGCTGCTCGACGGAGCGCGGTTGCCTCACTACAAGTCGCCGGTTCGCTGCGGCCGTGCGCTTGCGGCGGTCTCCTGGTATGCGGATGCCAAACGGCGCAATGAGCGGCAGCGCGGTGAGCAAGCGGTCCGCGTCAACCGGCCGCAGGCTCAGGAGACGCTGCGCAATCACACGAGCGACATTGCCGAATACGAGGCGAAACGCGTGCTCGCCGAATACGGAATCCCCGTGACGATGGAGGCACTGGCGCCGACCGTCGAAGATGCCGTCACTGCTGCCAGGCGCATCGGCTATCCCGTGGCGATTGCACTTTCATCGCCACGG
>JBKJPI010000103.1:0-2627 GCA_046595235.1 Burkholderiales bacterium
GCCGGATCGCGTGAACGAACTGACCGATTCCGATCGAGGCCGAATCGCCGTCGCCCGAAATTCCCATGTACAGGAGGTCGCGATTCGCCAGGTTGGCACCGGTGAGCACCGACGGCATGCGGCCGTGCACGCTGTTGAAACCGTGCGAGTTACCGAGAAAGTAATCCGGCGTTTTCGACGAGCAACCGATTCCTGAAAGCTTCGCGACACGATGGGGCTCGATGTCGAGCTCCCAGCAAGCCTGAACGATCGCCGCGCTGATCGAGTCGTGACCGCAGCCCGCGCACAAGGTGGAAATCTTGCCTTCGTAGTCGCGCCGGGTGTAGCCCACCTGATTCTTCGCCAGAGTCGGGTGATGAAGCTTCGGTTTCGCCAGATATGTCATGTTTGCTGAATCCTGTGTCCTGACTCTGAATCCTGCGCTTTAGCTCACGCGCTTCAGCGGAACGACCGTGCGTGCCGCTGCGTGCTGCGAGATCTGATCGACGATATAGCGCGCAGTGATCGGAGTGCCGTCGTAGTGGCAGATCGAGAGGAGCCGCGTGGGATTAACTTTGGCTTCGTTAACGAGCATGGTCTTCAACTGCGCGTCGCGGTTCTGCTCGATCACGAAAACCCACGGGTGCGAAGCCACGAAGTCGTTGATCTCTTCCTGGAACGGGAAGGCGCGCACTCGAAGGGCGTTAACGTGAATGCCGCGCTCCCCGAGGACTGCGAGCGCTTCCTGCATCGAGGGACTTGTGGAGCCGTAGAAGATCGCGCCGAAACGCGCGGGCTTTTCCGCGGGGTAGAGGAGCGGCTTGGGGACGATCGCCTTCGCTGTTTCGAACTTCCGCAGCAGGCGCTGCATGTTGTCGATGTAATCGGGCCCCGCTTCGCTGTAGCGGGCGTAGCGATCCTTGGTCGTGCCGCGGGTGAAGTAGGCACCTCGCGTCGCGTGCGTACCGGGATACGTACGGTAGGCGATGCCGTCACCGTCCGCATCGAGATAACGGCCGAAATCCTTTCCGGATTCGAGATCGGCGTGCGACATCACCTTGCCGCGGTCGTAGGCTTTCGTGTCGTCCCACTGGAAAGGCTCGCAAAGGCGCGTGTTCATGCCGATGTCGAGATCGGTCATCACGAACACGGGTGTCTGCAGGCGTTCCGCAAGATCGAAAGCCTGCGCGGTGAACTCGAAACATTCAGTTGGGTCTTCGGGGAAAAGCAGCACGTGCTTGGTGTCGCCATGCGACGCGTAAGCGCAAGAGACCACGTCGGATTGCTGTGTACGCGTCGGCATGCCGGTCGATGGACCGCCGCGCTGGACGTCGATCAGAACCACGGGGATCTCCGCGAAGTAGGCAAGGCCGATGAATTCGGTCATCAGCGAAATGCCGGGGCCTGAAGTCGCGGTGAATGCCCGTGCGCCATTCCAGCCCGCGCCGATCGCGATACCGATCGATGCGAGCTCATCCTCGCCCTGAATGATCGCGTATTTGTTCTGCCCGCTGGCGGGATCGACACGAAGCTTCTGGCAATACTTGATGAACGCTTCGGCCAGCGAAGACGAGGGCGGGATGGGATACCAGGCGCAGACACTTGCACCGCCATATACCGCACCCAGCGCCGCTGCGCTGTTCCCGTCGACGAATATCCTGTTGCCGACCTTGTTCGAGCGCTGCACGCGAAGTGTCAGGGGACACGGAAGGTTCTGGGTTGCGTAATCGCGTCCGAGGCGCAGCGCCTTTACGTTGGACTGCAGCAGCGCTTCCTTGCCTTTGTACTGCTCCGAAAAAAGTTTCTCGATCTCGGCGGGGTCGATATCCAGAAGCGACGACAGCGCGCCGACGTAAATGATGTTCTTGAATAGCTGGCGCTGCCGGGGATCGGTGTAGGTCGTGTTGCAGATCTCGGTGAGCGGCATCGCGAGGACATTCACGTCTTCGCGAAATCTGGATCTCGGCAGCGGCTTCGTGCTGTCGTAAAAAAGGTAGCCGCCCGGCTCGATCTCCTTCAAATCGCTGTCCCACGTTTGCGGGTTCATCGCGACCATCAAATCGACGCCGCCGCGGCGTCCCTGATATCCGGCTTCATTCACGCGCACTTCGTACCAGGTCGGCAAACCCTGGATGTTCGAAGGAAAGATGTTGCGCGGCGAGACCGGCACGCCCATGCGCAGGATCGAGCGCGCGAAAAGCTCGTTCGCGGACGCCGAGCCGGAGCCGTTCACGTTCGCGAACTTGATGACGAAATCGTTGACCGCGCTGATTTTCTTGATGTCGTTCATCCTATGCGGCTTTCCTTTGAGGCGGTTTGCGGCAGCCGGACCCGGCGTGGGTCATGTCGAGAAGAAACTTTTGCATGTCCCACGCACCGGTCGGGCAGCGCTCGGCGCAGAGGCCGCAATGAAGACACACGTCCTCGTCCTTCGCCATGATGCGTCCCGTCTTCAGGCCTTCGGCGACGTAAATTGCCTGGTCGAGGTGCAGCGAAGGCGCGGTCAGGCGCGTGCGGAGTTCCGCCTCATCACCGTTCTGCGTGAAGGTAATGCAGTCCGTCGGGCAGATATCGACGCACGCGTCGCACTCGATGCAAAGCTTTGGCGCAAAAACGGTCTGCACGTCGCAATTCAGGCAGCGCTGTGC
>JBKJPI010000128.1:0-4348 GCA_046595235.1 Burkholderiales bacterium
CGCGCGAAACACCGAGGGTGTCGACGGCAATACCATTGTTCCCGACATAGCGCCCGCACCGCAGGACATCGTCGTGCCCGTGATGATGACACTGTCGCAGCCGAGCAGAGCGAGATAGGAGGCGAGGGGCGTGCCGAAGAAACCACTCGGCTTTTCCTTGTGCACGACGATGTCCTGCGGTGCGGGCGCTATGTCCGGAACGATCGTATTGCCGTCGACACCCTCGGTCTTTCGCGCGACCCCGTCTTCGTTCGAGCGGCTGTTGGTCCACAGCCAGCTTCCCCTGTTCCAAAGGTCGGCCCTGGCCGTTCCAGTGGTGTAAATGACCGGAACGCCTTTGTCATGGGCACTGTCGATGAGGCGCTTGATGACCTTGATCCCGC
This sequence comes from Burkholderiales bacterium, assembly GCA_046595235.1. Taxonomy (GTDB): domain Bacteria; phylum Pseudomonadota; class Gammaproteobacteria; order Burkholderiales; family SG8-41; genus JAQGMV01. The sequence goes on from JBKJPI010000128.1 coordinate 384, forward strand.
GCCAGCTCTCCTCTCCGCACGAGCTTCGCCAGCGCTTGATCGATTCGAGAATCGGTTCCGGGTGATCGCCGCAGAAGCTGTAGTTGACGTCGATTACCAGCAGTGCCGGCCGCTTGCCAAAACCCTGCATCGAACCATAGCCCGAGGCGGCGAAAACGGCACGGTCCCGTTCGGTGAGGAACTCGTCCCATATGCGTTCTGTCACGTCATCGACTCCTGTTCTATTCAATGCGCTGAGCCGGGATTCTAACTTCAGGAGGCTGGGACTTCAGGACTGCGCCGCAGGAACTCTAACCCGCGCATCTCCACTGCGATTGCATCAGCGCACACGTCACAAAGTGTTACAACTCACGCCTGAACAAGGCAGCTCTCTGCCAGTCCATGGATATGGAGGTCCGTCGTGAGGCCCACTAATCCACAACTGGAGAAGAGAATGAACAAGGTTTTGCTGGCTTCCGCAGTTGCCGCCGTTTTCTCAATCGCGGCGCCATTCGCGAGCGCCCAATCCTCTCAAGCAGTTGCGGACGAAGGTGCGAGACTGGCCGCCGCACCTGCCGCGACGACCCCCGATGCCTCAGGTACGCCTCGCGCCGCGCCCGAGCATCGCGCATTCCGCAGCGCAAGCGAGCGTGTCGAAGCACGGCTTGCCTCCGCGAAGACCGCGCTCAAGCTCACCGATGCGCAGCAGCCGCAGTGGGACAACTTTGCGAACGTGCTTCGGAAGCAATCCCGCGAGATGGACCAGCGCATGCAGGAACGTCATGCGAATGCGGACCAGCGCATGCAGGAGCGACGCGCCCAGGGCGGGCAGCCCGGTGCGCAACGCCCCGATTTTAAAAACGTCAGCGCAATCGAGCGCCTTGAGCAGAGACAACAGCGCATGACGCAACGCTCGGCGATGCTCGGTGAAGTCATCGCTGCCGCAAAGCCGCTTTACGCAACATTTTCTTCGGAGCAAAAGCAGGTCGCCGACGAGATGCTTGCGCGTCAGGGTCAGCACGGCGGAAAGCATCGTCAGCATCATCGCGGCATGCACCGCGGCGCGTAACAACAGGCCGGGAGGGCCGCCGTCAGCGGCTCTCCCGGAACTGGCAAAGGTTCACCATGAACAAGATCAACGTATACCCGGCAGCGTCAGGCGGGTGGATGTACGAAGTATGGGTTCAGGCACGCGCGGTCGTGGTGGGCTGGTGCCACACGCGGGAAAACGCTGTGCACGAAGCCTCGCGGGCGTAACAACAAGCGACCGCTCTTGTACAATTCGCCGATGATGAAGCGAATCGATACCGTCAGCGTCAGCTGCAATAAGCCGCGATGAGCGGCCCGCTCGCGGGGGTGAGAGTGATAGACCTCACCACCGTCATCCTCGGGCCGTACGCGACGCAGATCCTCGGCGATCTCGGGGCCGATGTCCTGAAGATCGAACCGCCGGAAGGCGACAACATGCGCCATGCCGCGCCAATGAGAAACGCGGGCATGGGCCACATCTTCCTGCATCTCAATCGCAATAAGCGCAGCATCGTGCTCGATCTCAAACAGGCTGCCGGGCGTGAGGCGCTGTTGCGGCTTGCATCATCGGCGGACGTGCTTGTCTTCAACGTGCGGCCGCAGGCCATGGCGCGTCTGAAGCTTACATATGACGACGTGCGTGCAGTGAACGAACGCATCATCTACGTCGGCGCCTACGGCTTCAGCCAGGACGGTCCCTATGCGGCGAAGCCCGCTTACGACGACATCATCCAGGGGATGGTGGCACTGCCTTCGATTGCAAAGCTCGCCGGCGCAGATCGCCCGCGCTATGTGCCTTCCACCGTGGCCGACCGCGTCACCGGTCTCAATACCGTAAACGCGATTACCACCGCACTCTTCTATCGCGAGCGCACCGGCCGAGGGCAGGCGGTCGAGGTTCCGATGTTCGAGAGCCTGGCTCAGTTCGTATTGGGCGAGCACATGGCCGGCCGCACCTTCGAGCCCCCGATCGGGCCGATGGGGCAACCGCGCCTCCTGACCGAACACAGGAACCCCTACGCCACCAAAGACGGTTATCTGTGCCTGCTGCTCTACAACGACAAGCAGTGGCGCAACTTTCTCAAGCTCGTCGGGCTCGAGGCGATGTTCGAGCACGACCCGCGATTTTCATCCCAGGAAAGCCGCTCACAGCATTTCGACGCAGCCTACGCGTTCGTGGCCGAGCACATCCGTACACGCACCAGCGCGGAATGGCTCGAAGCGCTGACGGCGGCGGACATACCTGTGATGCCGCTCAACTCGCTCGAGGATTTGCTGAACGATCCGCATCTAAACGAGACCGGCTTCTTCTCGACGGAGGAGCATCCGACTGAAGGGACGCTTCGCACAATGCGGCTGCCGAGCCGCTGGTCCGATTGCCCTGCGGACGAGACGCGCCCCGCGCCGCGACTGGGGGAGCACACCGTTGAAGTGTTGCGTGAAGCCGGCTATTCGGATGGAGAGATCGACACCATGGTGGGCGCCGGAATCGCACGCGGGTCCTAACCGGAGGCGTGCAAGAGCGAAGGCACCGACAGCGCTCGGCTGAATTCTGCATAATGCTCGGCAGACGTCGCCTTGCTCCAGAGAAAACCCTGCCCGACTTCCACGCCCTTATCCTCCAGGGCCTGACGCTGCTGCTCGGTCTCCACCCCTTCGGCCACCAGCTCCTTGCCCAGACTGTGCGCAATCGCGACGATCGCGTTGACGATGCTGTCGGACTCCCGGTTCTCACCGATGTCCCTGATGAATGCGCGGTCGATCTTGAGGACGTCGAACGGCATGTGCCTCAGATAGGCCAATGACGAGTAGCCGGTGCCGAAATCGTCGATCGCGATCCGGACACCTTTCGCCTGCAATTGCTCCAGCGTGCTCAGCGCGCGGGAAGAGCTGTCTACCAGCAGGCTTTCGGTCACCTCGAGCTCGAGGCAGAACGGCCGCATGCCTGTTTCGCGAAGAACGGCCTCGATACGATCGAGGAAGTCGGGGCGGCCGATCTCACGTCCCGACACGTTGAGTGAGATGCGGCTTGGCGCGATGCCATTGGTTACCCAGGTCTGATACTGGCGGCACACGGTGTTGCGCATGAATTCGCCCATCTGCTCGATCAGATTGCTCTGCTCCGCGATCGCGATGAATTCGGTCGGGCCGACGGCGCCTCTTTGAAAATGCTCCCATCGCATCAGCGCTTCGGCGCCGACGACTCTGCCGCTCCTGATGTCCATCATCGGCTGATACGCCACCGTCAGCTGGTTCTGGCTCACGGCGTGCCTCAGGTCGCGCTCGAGCGCCGCTCGCGCCGCGACTTCAGCGTTGATCCGTTCTTCATAGAACACGGTTTGTCCCGCGCCGCCCGCCTTGGCGCGAGACATCGCAACGTCCGCGTTGTGCAAGAGCCTGGCCGCGTCTCGTCCGTCCTCCGGATACAGCGAAACCCCGATGCTCGCACCCAGGTGATGTTCCTCACCGGCCACGACGAAAGGCACGGCCAGCGCCGCACAAAGCTTTTCCGCGACCTTGCCGGCGTTAATGCCGGCGTGGATGGTTGGTAGCAGCGCCAGAAATTCGTCAGCGCCGTAGCGGGCCAGTATGTCCTGATCGCGCAGGCATTTTTTCAATCTGACCGCCGCTTCGCGCAGCACCTCATCGCCGCCCGAATAACCGGCGACATCGTTCACTTTCTTGAAATCATCCAGATTCACGAAGATCAGCGCCATTCTCAGATCATCACGCTGAGCCCTGGAAATTTCGGTCCTCAGCCGCTCTGTCAGGGAGCGGCGGTTCGGCAGACCGGTGAGCGAATCGAAGTGGCCTTCGAGATAGTGATTCTCGCGATGCGTGCTTGCAGTGAGGGCTACCCCGAGGCGCGCAGCAAAGTCGCTCGCGTAAGCGCGATGGTCATCGGACAGGCGGCCTGCTTGAGCCATGCCGACAGCCATCACGGCCGTCAGCGCGGC
>JBKJPI010000144.1:0-5537 GCA_046595235.1 Burkholderiales bacterium
GCGTCCGTAAGACAGCTCCACCGCAACGGTGCTTTCGAACGCAGAGAGACCCACCGCTTCGATGAGCTCGCGAGCGCGGTCATTCAGCACGTCGAGCACACGCTCCGAACGCCAGAAATCGAACGACCCGCCCCGCCGCCGCTGCAGCGCGATGCGCACGTTCTGGAGCACCGTAAGATGCGGAAACACCGCGGAAATCTGGAACGAGCGCACGAGGCCCATGCGCGCGACGGCCGACGGCTTCGAGCCTGTGATGTCCCTGGCCTTGTAAAAAATCCGGCCTCGCGTCGGTGCGATGAATTGAGTCAGGAGATTGAAGCACGTGGTCTTTCCGGCGCCGTTGGGGCCGATCAGCGCATGGATCGTCCCGCGTTCCACGCGAAGGTTCACGTCCTTCACTGCAACGAAGCCTTTGAACTCTTTCGTAAGCCCGCGGGTCTCGAGAACGTAATCAGCGGACACGTGCAAAAGCCTCCTCGACGCGCTCGACGGCCATGACTTCCATTCCGGCGATGGCCTGCCGCGGCCGATTCGCTTTCGGCACGAGCGCATGGGTAAACCCGAGCTTTGCGGCTTCCCGCAAGCGCTCCTGCCCGCGTTGCACCGCACGCACTTCGCCTGCCAGGCCAACTTCCCCGAATACCACGAGCTTGGGCGGCAGCGGCTTATTCTTGAGTGACGATACGATCGCCATGAGCACGGCGAGGTCGGCCGCGGGCTCAGTAATCCGCACGCCGCCCACCGCATTCACGAACACATCCTGATCGAAGCACGCAATGCCCGCGTGGCGGTGCAGAACCGCAAGGAGCAGTGCGAGCCTGTTCTGCTCGAGCCCGACGCTCAGGCGGCGCGGGTTCGGCGCGTGCGCTTCATCCACGAGCGCCTGGATCTCGACCAGCAGCGGACGCGTGCCCTCCTGCGTAACCATCACGCACGAGCCGGCCACTTCGGTACCGTGTTGCGAAAGAAAGAGTGCTGACGGATTCGAGACGCCTTTCAGTCCCTTGTCGGTCATTGCGAACACGCCGAGCTCGTTTACCGCGCCGTAGCGGTTCTTGAACGCGCGCACCAGTCGGAAGCTCGAATGCGTATCGCCTTCGAAGTAGAGCACGGTGTCGACCATGTGCTCGAGCACGCGCGGGCCGGCGAGCGCGCCTTCCTTGGTGACGTGTCCGATGAAAACGATCGAGGTGCCGCCTGCCTTGGCGACCCGGGTGAGCTGCGCCGCACATTCGCGCACCTGTGCGACCGACCCCGGCGCCGACTGCAGCTGCCCCGAGTACAGCGTCTGAATCGAATCGACGACGGCAACTTCAGGTTTCTCCGCCTGAATTGCACCCTGGATTTTTTCGAGGTTGATTTCGGCGAGCACGTGCACCTGCCGCGCATCGACACCAAGGCGGCGAGCGCGCAAAGCGACCTGCTGCGGCGATTCTTCGCCCGTCACATACAGCACTTTGCGCCTGAGCCCCATGTCCGCCAGCGCCTGCAGGAGGAGCGTCGACTTGCCGATACCGGGGTCGCCCCCGATCAGCACCACGCCGCCCGCCACGAGACCGCCGCCCAGCACGCGGTCGAACTCCGCCAGGCCGGTCGAAAGGCGTTCCTCCTCCCTTGCTTCCACTTCCGAGAGCCGCTGCAGCTTGCCGCCATCCGTAATCAGCGCGAAACGATTCGCTGACGGCGCACCTTCGGCCATGGCTTCTTCGAGCGTATTCCAGGCCTGACAGTGGGGGCACTGACCCTGCCACTTGAGGGCCTGGCCGCCGCATTCGGTGCAGGCGTAGACGGTTTTCACTTTCGCCATGTGTCAGGATTTCTCGTCGATGCGAACGCGCGCCGCGAGCGCACAGAGAAGCTCGTACCCCACCGTACCCGCGGATTCCGCTACGCGCTCCACCGGATTACCCTCCCCCCACAGCACGGCGCGCGTGCCGACGTGTGCGCCTTCATTGTCGTCGAGGTCTACGCACAGCATGTCCATCGACACCCGACCGAGTGTTCGAGTCAGTCTATCACCCACCAGCACGGGGGTGCCCGTGGGAGCATGTCTGGGATATCCATCGGCGTAACCGCATGCGACGATGCCGATGCGTATCTCCCGGTCCGCGATGAATGCGCCGCCGTATCCCACCGATTCGCCTCGCGCGAGCGAACGCACGGCAATGATTTCGCTTTCGAGAGTCATCGCCGGACGCAGACCCGAATCACCAGCCACACTGCCCGCAAAAGGAGAGCAGCCATACAGCATGATGCCGGGGCGCACCCAGTCTGCGTGGGCTTCCGGATAGCGCAGCACGGTCGCGGAATTCGCGAGGCTCCTTGGTAGACGCGCTCCCGCAGCAACGCGATTGAAACATGCCAGTTGGGAAGCGATGCCCGCCGCCTCGTCAGCGTTTGCGAAGTGCGTCATCAGCGTAATGCTCGCAACGCGCTCGTGAGCGCGAAGCCGCGCAAGAGCCAGGCTGAATTCGCGCGGCTCGACGCCGAGGCGATTCATCCCGGTATTCACCTTGAGAAGCACGTCGATCGGTGTTCGGGGCGGCGATAGCTCGAGCATGCGCAACTGCTCCATGCTGTGCACGGCCGTGGTGATGCGATGTTGCGCGATCACCTCGAGGTCTGCCGACTCGAAAAAACCTTCCAGCAGCGCGATCCGCTGCGAAAAACCGCCTTCGCGCAAGGCGACCGCAGCCTCGAGCTCCACGAGCGCAAAGCCATCGGCGGCGCTCAACGCGCGCGCTGCACGCGCGAAGCCATGGCCATAAGCGTTCGCTTTGATCACCGCGTAAATGCGCGACGCCGGCGCGAGGCGACGCGCCACAGCCAGATTGTGCTGCAGTGCACTTAAATCGATGGTTGCTCGGGTCGGGCGCAAAGCTACGCGATCGCCGCGGCGATCTCACGCATTCTGCGCGTGGCGAAATCGACGAAGGTCGTTACGAGTCGGGACCGAAATCGTTCTTTCGGGTGCACCAGCGAAAGGGTCCTGATAAGCCGCGGGGCAAGAGGAACCGCTACGAGGAGCCCCAGCTCGAGCTCCTTGGCGATCGTCGCGCGGGATACGACAGCCACCGCGATGCCGGTTTCGACGAGGCTTTTCATGGCCTCGGGGCTGCCGAGCTCCATCATGACGTTGAGGTCTTCCGGCGAGACCGCACATTCGCGAAGGTAATTATCGGTGAACTCGCGGGTACCTGAGCCGGGTTCACGGCGCACCCAGGGCAGGGCTGCGAGGTCCTGCGCCTTCACACTTCTGCGGCCTGCGAGCGCGTGTGCGGGCGAGCAAATCACCACCAGCTCGTCATCGCAGCAGACCTCGTTTTCCAACGCGGGAAGATACGACGGTGACTCGATGAGCCCGACGTCGAGGGTATGGTCGGCGACCCGGTTCACGATGGTTTCCGAATTCGCCACCGTCATGTGCGCCTGGACCTCCGGATGCGCCGCTTTGAATTCTCCAAGGATCTTCGGAAGGATGTATTCAGCGATAGTCGTGCTGGCACCGAGGAGGAGCGGCCCGCCCACCGCACCTGTCAGATCGGCAACACGGGTATCCATCTCCTCCGAGAGCGCGAGGACGCGTTCGGCATAATCCATCACGAGACGGCCGGCGGGCGTCAGTGCAATCCGGCCGTGGCTGCGCTCGAAGAGCCGCGTATTGAAGTGCTCTTCGAGCTGCTTCACCTGGAACGTGACGGCGGGCTGCGTCATGAAGAGCTGCTCTGCAGCCTTCGTGAAGGAGAGCTGCTTTGCAACTGTATAAAAGACCTGAAGACGGCGATCGGCCATTCAGCCCCGGTTCCCAGGAGCGACCATACCCGGGTGAAAAAGTTCGACAGTGATACGCATGAATATCCGTTACGCCCTCTTCGGAGCCGTGAGCTTGCCGGGGAGAAAATCGGCTAGTATTCAAACACAATCAAAAGGAGACATTCCAGCGATGGAGGGGAGACTCATTACACCGCACGTCGGCAACACAATCCAGATACGCATTTGCACAAACATCTTCGTCTGAGCAGCGTGCGCTTCATTCGGAGCGATTATGGTATAAACGCGCCGTTCGCGATCGCCCCCCGCGCGGTCGGGCACGAAATTCCCTGATGCCTTTCGGTTTCTACATCATCATGGCGGCGCAGTTTTTCTCGTCGCTCGCCGACAATGCCCTGCTCGTCGCGGCTATCGCACTGCTCATGCAGATGCAGACGCCCGAGTGGATGACGCCTCTCCTCAAGTTCTTTTTCACCGTTTCTTACGTGCTGTTCGCGGCGTTCGTTGGTGCCTTCGCAGATTCGATGGCGAAAGGCCGTGTGATGTTCATCACGAACCTCGTAAAGGTCACGGGCTGTCTCGTGATGTTCTTCCACGAGTACCTGACCGTGCCCGGGCTGCCGGGCTACATGGTGGTGCTGATCGCCTACAGCATCGTCGGGCTCGGCGCCGCCGCGTACTCGCCGGCTAAATACGGAATTCTGACGGAGTATCTTCCGCATCACCGACTGGTGGTTGCGAACGGCTGGATCGAAGGCCTGACAGTCACGTCGATCATCCTCGGCACGCTGCTCGGCGGCGTGCTGGTGAACCCGGCGGTGTCCAGGAAGCTTCTCAACCTCGACATGCCGATGCTCGAGACCGGAATCGACACCGGACCTGAAGCGGCGATTGCCGTCATCGTGGTTTTCTATCTGGCCGCTGCGATCTTCAACCTCTACATTCCGAACACCGGCGTGGACCACCGGGCGCCAAGCCGCAACCCGTTTTTCCTCATCCGCGAATTCACCCATTGCGTAAAGCTTCTCTGGAGCGACAAGCTCGGGCAAATCTCCCTTGCCACGACGACGCTCTTCTGGGGCGCGGGCGCGACGCTGCAGTTCATCGTACTTAAATGGGCGGACGTCGCCCTTGGTTATTCGCTGTCTCAGGCGACGATTCTTCAGGGCGTGTGCGCGATCGGTATCGCGCTCGGCTCCGTTCTCGCGGCGCGCTACGTGCCGTTGCACCGAGCGGTCGATGTCGTGCCTGTGGGCGTCGCCATGGGGCTCGTGGTGATCGCCATGAACTTCGCCTCGACCGTCGCGGTGGCAATTCCCCTGATGATCCTGATCGGCGCGCTGGCGGGGTTCTTCGTTGTACCGATGAACGCCCTGCTCCAGCACCGCGGCCACATCCTCATGGGCGCCGGTCACTCGATCGCCGTGCAAAACTTCAACGAGAACCTCTCGATTCTCGTCATGCTGAGTACCTATGCGGCGCTCATGTGGCTCAATTTCTCGATCTACACCGTGATTGCGCTCTTCGGCCTTTTCGTCTCACTTACGATGCTTCTCGTGCGCGCGCATCACCGCCGGAACGTGCGCGCCGGCGGCCTGCCCACGATTCCTTCTGACGCACACCACTAGAGCGTTCCCGCCGCAAAGTGCACACCTACTTTGCGTCGATTAAATTTGAACTGAATCGCTGGCGAAGCCACCCGATTCGAGCTTAAAACTGCAACGAAAAACCGACTGGTATGCCTACCACTGTTTCCTTGTGGCTCT
>JBKJPI010000337.1:0-5680 GCA_046595235.1 Burkholderiales bacterium
TATTTGTGAAGCTCCATCGACGCATCCTACGTCTGGTCGTCCAGACAGGTCGCGCCGCGCTCGGTGTGTTTTGCGACCCGGGTCTCCTCGACGATCGCTTCGACCGTGTCGGCCTCCGACAGCACCGGGCAGGTGCACGTCACGTCGCCCAACGTGCGGAAGCGCACGCGCTTTTCCATCACTTCTTCGCCTTCGCGCGGCTGCACCAGCTCGGAAATCGGCAGGTAGAGCCCGCCACGCGCGACGAGCGGACGCGTGTGCGCAAAGTAGAGCGAGGGCAGCGCGAGCTTCTCGCGGCCGATGTATTGCCAGATGTCGAGCTCGGTCCAGTTGCTGATCGGAAACACGCGCATGTTCTCGCCCGCGTAGCTCGGGGCGCTGATTCTTGGGGTCCCACTGGCCGAATTCGTCGCGGAAGGAAAAGATGCGTTCCTTGGCGCGAGCTTTCTCCTCGTTGCGGCGCGCGCCGCCGAAGCAGGCGTCGAAGCCGAACTCGCTGATGGCGTCGAGCAGCGTGACACTCTGATGACGGTTGCGGTCTTCGTCAGGGCGCGAAAGGCGCACCCGCCCACTGGCGATCGAATCTTCGACCGAGCGCACGATCAGCCGCTCGCCGAGCTCGGCCGCGCGCAGGTCGCGGAACTCGATCAGCTCAGGGAAGTTGTGACCGGTGTCGATATTCAGGAGAGGGAACGGAAAGCGGCCCGGCCGGAAAGCTTTCTCGGCGAGACGCAGCATCACGAGCGAATCCTTGCCGCCCGAAAAGAGCAGCACCGGGTTCGCACACTCGGCGGCGACCTCGCGCATGATGTGAATCGCTTCGGTCTCGAGCCACTCGAGGTGGTCATGCTGCGGGGCGGGACCCGACTGCGCCGCCTCAACCGCGTGCAGCTGAACGCGCGGTGAAGCTGATGTCACCGGGGTATCAAGCTCGTGCCGGCGCAATACGTTTGACGGTTGGGTCATGCATTGACTCCCTCTTTTATTCCCTGTGGATGCAGCCCGCACTCCTTGCCCGCGTCCGACTCCCACCACCAGCGGCCGGCACGGACGTCTTCGCCCGGCGTGACCGCACGCGTGCACGGCGCGCAGCCGATGCTGGGATAGCCGCGATCGTGCAACGCGTTATAAGGCACGTTGCGCGAGCGGATGTAATTCCATACGTCTTCTTCAGTCCACTGCGCGAGCGGACTGAACTTGTGCACGGCCAACGTCTCGTCGAAAGCGACCTCGTCGATCGCCTGCCGCGTGACCGACTGGTCGCGACGCAGGCCGGTGATCCATGCACGCTTGCCGGCGAGCGCGCGCTTCAGCGGCTCGAGCTTGCGCACTTCGCAACAACTCTTGCGTTGCGAGATGCTGTCGTAAAAGCCGTTGATGCCGTTGATGCGCACGAAGCTCGCCACCGCCTCGTGCTGCGGCGAATACACCCTCACTTTGCAACGATAGGCGGAGCTCGCTTGCTGAATCAGGTCATAGGTCTCGGGCGAGAGACGGCCAGTGTCGAGCGTGATGATCTCGATCTCTCTAAAATCGCGGGCGATGATGTCGAAGAGCACCATGTCTTCGGCGCCGAAGCTGCTGGCGAAGACGGCCGGGGCGCGCTTACGGGCCTCCCCGAGGAGGCTTTTGACGTGATCGACCTTCGTGTCGACCGCGGGCGGATGCATTCGAAATGACCTCTCAGCGACGGGCGAAGCGGTTCGCAAAATGCAGCCCGGCGGCGTTCGGTTTTGGAAGGTTCGTAGGTCGCACTGCCGGGATTCCGACAGGCACGACCGACCGCGCGCTCGCTTGAGGCCAGCGTCCAAATTACGGCGGCCCAGAGGGGAACTTCAGTTGGCCGGGAGGCGAACAGGTTCAAGGGGAGGGCTACGACGCCGTTACACCTGGCATGCGACGCGCAGAGTTGCGTCCCGGAGAGTCAGTTGAAGATTTGTGTGGTCGGCGCAGGTGCCATCGGCGGCTACCTGGCAGTCGTGCTGGCACGTAGCGGCAATGAGGTGACGGTGATCGCGCGCGGTGCGCATCTTGCCGCCATATCCGAACGGGGACTGCGCCTGCTCGACGCCGAGGGCACCGAGATTGCGTGTGCCCGCGTGCGCGCGACGTCGAGCTTCGAGGAAGCCGGCCCGCACGACCTCGTGATCCTGAGCGTCAAAGCGCATCAGGTTGGGGCGATCGCTTCGAGCCTGGGCGCGCTGATGCATGAGAACACGATCGTCGTGCCGATGCAGAACGGCATTCCGTGGTGGTATTTTCAGCGCCACGGCGGGAAGTACGACGGGCTCACGATCGATACCGTCGACCCGAGTGGTATCACCGCCCAGAGCATAGATCCCTCGCGCATCATCGGCTGTGTCGTCTACCCTGCGAGCGCGATCGTCAGCCCCGGAACAGTCAAACATATCGAAGGCAACCGCTTCGCGCTCGGCGAGCTCGACGGCGTCGAAACCGCGCGCATCGCCGAAATCTCGAAGATATTCGTCGCGGCCGGGCTCAAGTCGCCGGTACTTACGGACATACGTGCCGAAATCTGGCTCAAGGTGTGGGGCAGTTTGAGCTTCAACCCGATCAGTGCCCTGACGCATGCGACGCTTGTGGACCTGTGCCAGTATCCCCTCGCACGCGAGCTCGCGCGGAACATGATGCTCGAAGCGCAGAGCGTTGCGGAAAAGCTCGATATCACGCTGCGCGTAACGATCGATCGTCGAATCGACGGCGCCGAACGCGTGGGCAGGCACAAAACGTCGATGCTTCAGGACGTGGAGGCCGGGCGGGACCCCGAGATCGATGCGCTCGTCGGATCGGTCATCGAGCTCGGCCGGCTCACCGAAACGCCGACGCCTCAGATCAGTGCTGTCTACGCGTGCGTGAAACTACTCGGCCGCACCATGGCCACCGAAAAAGCAGGCGTGCGGGTCACGTCGCTCGCAGCGCTCGAGCAGATGCCATCGCCTGTTGCACCGGTAAGCACGTTGGCGTAGATCCATTTTCATTGATCGGTTTGCAATCGGTTCACGAAGTCGACGAAATGCTGTCTGTTCTTCTGATACGTGCCGTCGTTTCCGAGGTACGCGATAGCGAATGCACCTTGCTTGCCTCCCCAGCTCACGAACTCGGTGTGCATCATCTTTTGTCGGTCGAGATGATATTGCGCCTCCAGGCCGCGAATGCCTAAAGGCTTGCGCGGCTGAGCGCCGTCCGGCAGGCGCAAGTTGTTTCGCCAAAAATCGGAGAACACCGTCACGTCTGCGCCTGGCGAGAAGATGAGCATCAGCGATGCCTGGGAGTAGCCGAGAGGGCTGCTGTCCCTCGCGGTGCCGGTGGAAAATGTCACCACTTGCGTGCGCATGCCATTGTTGACGGTCCAGTCAGCCGCAGTCGTTATCATGAAATAGTACGGAACCTTCACAGACCAACGCGCCTTATCGGCCTTGATGCTGAGCAGATCATGCTCGAGTGACATGGACATGTCCGGCGGAAGCTTGAGTAGTGGGCGCAATTCCGGGGACTTTTCCGAGCGTAACCGGTTATGCACAAGCGCTCCGCCGTATACTCCCAGCGGCTCCGCCCAGGAGAAAAGCGTTTCCAGAATCGGATCATGCTGCGCAGGCAGGATCTGTCCCGTTGCCGCATGGATTTCTTTCACACGCGAGTCGATCAGGTAATACAGACGTTCCCTGGGACCTTTCCTCTCCTTGGCTGAAAGCGTTTTGTAATTAGATACAAGCCAATTATTGATGGCGATCGCTTCGACGGTAACGTGCGCCCAATCGAACACCGGATCGCGAAGCAACTGCGTGCTGTATCCCCGCTGCGCAGTGGTCTGAGGGTCCGCTGCGGCTAAAGCGTATGTGGGCGCTGCGGCCGCCAGTGCGACTATGAAGATTGTTAAAAGAAAGCCTTTCATGTGCCGCAGAAAGAAGTCCGTAAGCGAGAGCTCATATTGAGCGCCGGGCTCGCTTATATATCGAGCCTTATATATCGAGCCTGGCCCCTTTCATCCCCGCACCTGGTCGGTCGTAAGCACGGAGATCACGATCGTGCGGCAGCGCTCACCGAGCTGCGCGAGCGATTCGACTGAAGTGCCGCCAAGACTCACGAGCAACTTCCCGCGCCCCACATTGACGTCGTAACCGGTCACGTCGAAGTCAGCGGCGATCAATCTTTTCGCGAGCGAGGTTCCGATCAGACCCAGCCCCACCACTCCCACCGAATGCTTAGCCATCTATACGCTCAGACTCATTGCGCCTCGATCTTCGCGTCCCTCACCACTTTCGACCATTTCACGGTCTCGGTGCGGATGAACTTTCCGAATTCGGCAGGCGCCTTGTTCACGGCTTCAGCACCCTCGGCTTCGAAGCGCTTGCGAATTTCGGCTGTCGCCAGGATCGCGGCGGTTTCAGTGTGCAGCCGCTTGATAATGGGCGCAGGCGTCGCGGCAGGCGCGAGAATGCCCCACCAGTTGTTCGCCTCATATCCGGGAACACCCGATTCGGCGACCGTCGGCACGTCCGCCAGCGCAGGCACACGCCTGGAACCCCCGGTCGCGAGCGCCCGCAAACGGCCGGAGCGGATGAACGGGATCACCTGCAGCAGCGAGCCGATGCAGATTTGGGTGTTGCCGGCGATCACGTCGGCCATCGCAGGCCCGCCGCCTTTGAAAGGCACGTGAACGATGTTGACGCCGGACATCACGCGGAACATTTCGCTGCTGAGATGCTGAAAGCTGCCGACACCCGCGGTCGCGTAGTTGATCGAGCCGGGCTTTGCTTTCGCCAGCGCGATGAGGTCCTTCACCGACTTCACGGGAAGCTGCGGAAACACTGTCAGCGCGTTCGGGCCCGTGCCGAGCATCGCGACAGGCACGAACGATTTCTCGGGATCGTATTTGAGCAGTGACTTGTAGATCGAAGGGTTGTATGCGTACGCGACCGAAATGATGAGGAGCGTATAGCCATCGGGCCGTGCACTCGCCGCAGTCTCGGTGCCGATCATTCCGCCTGCACCGCCGCGGTTGTCGATCACCATCTGCTGGCCGAGCCTGCCGGTGAGCTCGTGCGCGATCATGCGCCCCACGATATCGTTGCTGCCGCCCGGCGGGAACGGCACGATCAGGCGGATCGGCTTCGTGGGATATGCCTGCCCGGAGGCTGCTACAGGTGTCGGTCCTCCGCCTGGCCCGGTCTGAGCGAAAACCGTACCGCACGCGGCTGCCATGAGCACACCGGCGCACGCGAGTCTAGTATCCATGCATCCTCCTCGTTGTTTTTAATAGAATAGACGCTTCGCAGACCGTGAGTTTGCCTGAAACCACTTCGACATGAGCAGCATTGCAATCACACCGCGCGGGGCATGGAATGCGGCCGAGCTTGCGGACGACGAGCGCTGGATTTTCGTGCTGGACGCGCGGGCTCAGCGCGACCTTCATGATGCGATACGTTCGGCGCATCAAGCCGACAAACCGCTTTTCCACTATAGCCGCAGCGACTTCGATTTCGGCCGTACGGCGCCGTTGCTTACAGCCGCTTTCGAAGAGACGCAAAGCGGCCGCGGAATAGCGCTCGTTCGCGGGCTGCCCCGCGAAGGCCTGAGCGAAGACGAGTTCAAGCTTCTGACGTGGGCGATCGGCCTTTACGCTGGCGTTGCGCGTCCGCAAGGCAAGGCGAGCCAGTAC
>JBKJPI010000647.1:0-17991 GCA_046595235.1 Burkholderiales bacterium
CTTGAGAACGAGCTCGACATTCATCTCCATGCCGCGAAGCGCTGCTGCTGTGTCTGTGGTGAAAAAAGGATTACCCGTGCCTGCGGCGAAAATGACGATCTTTCCTTCTTCGAGGTAGCGCATCGCCTTGCCTCGGATGTACGGCTCGACGACCTGCTCGATGTTCAGCGCAGATTGCACTCGCGAGACAACGTCAACGCGGCGCATCGCGTCCTGCAGCGCCAACGCGTTCATGACGGTGGCGAGCATACCCATGTAGTCGGCGGTGGCACGGTCCATGTGCGATGCACCCGGAGCGACGCCGCGAAAAATGTTTCCGCCGCCGATGACTACGGCGAGCTCCACGCCAAGCTTCGCGACCTCTGCAACTTCCGCAACGATTCGCTCGATCGTCTCGCGATTGATACCGTAGGTATCGTCGCCCATCAGCGCTTCACCTGAAAGCTTGAGGAGAATGCGCTTGTAGATAGGAGACTTGCCCGCGATTGCCTCGCGTGCCGGCAGCTTGTCGGTTGTGGAGTCCGGGATCGCCGACGTGCCGGTGGTCTTCTGTTGAGCGGCTGCCGTATCGGCCATGCTCTTATTCTCGTTCTGTGAAACGTTTCGCTACGAAATCATGCCGCGCCGGCGGCCTGTCATCGCTTACCTCGACTGCCCAACCTGGGCCATGACTTCGGCCGCGAAATCGTCCTTTCGCTTTTCCAGGCCTTCGCCAACGACGTAGAGCGTGAACGCGGATACGCTTGCGTTCGACGATTTAAGCAGGTCCGCGATCGTCTGCTTGTCATTTTTGACAAACGGCTGACCAAGAAGCGTTACTTCTTTGATAAATTTCTGAACCGCCCCGTCCACCATTTTTTCGACGATGTTCGCGGGTTTGCCTGATTCCGCAGCTTTGGCCGCCGCGATATCGCGTTCTTTCTGCACCACGTCGGCAGAGACGTCATCGCGAGACAGCGCCAGAGGCTTACTCGCGGCAACATGCATCGCGATGTCTTTCGCAAGCGCTTCGTCGCCACCGACGACGTCGACCATCACGCCGATCTTCGACCCGCCGTGAATGTAGGTGGCAAGACGGCCTTTCCCTTCGTGACGCTTGAAGCGGCGCAGCGACACGTTTTCCCCGATCTTCCCCACAAGCGCTTTCCGGCGCTCGTCCAGAGACGAACCGTCCACTGCCAATTGTGAAAGCGCGTCGACATCGGGCGGGTCATTTTGCGCAACGAGCTTCGCGGCATTGCGCGCGAACGCGAGAAACTCTTCATTTTTTGCAACGAAGTCGGTTTCGCAATTCACTTCTATGATGACGCCGAGCTTGCCATCGTCTGCGACATAAGTTGCGACCACGCCTTCGGCTGCTATCCGGCCTGCGGCTTTGCTGGCCTTGTTGCCGAGCTTGATGCGCAATATCTCTTCAGCTTTAGTGAGGTCGCCGGCCGCTTCGATCAGCGCCCTCTTGCATTCCATCATCGGCGCGTCTGTCTTCTCGCGCAGTTCGCGGACCAGGCCCGCGCTAATTTCAGCCATTGTTTTTCAATCTCTGCTGTTTACAAAAAAAGGGGCGTGCCGCCCCTCCTGGCGCCACCAAGATGGAACTAGCGCGCCTCTTCTTCCGCCTCTTCGACTTCGACAAACTCGTCGCCGCCCGTGACGATTTCTTTAAGGCTGTCGTTGCGGCCTTCCATGAAGGCGTCCGCGATACCGCGGGCATACAAGCGGATTGCGCGGCTCGAATCGTCGTTGCCGGGAATGACGTAATCGACACCTATCGGGGTGTGGTTGGTATCTACGACGCCGATCACGGGAATGCCGAGCTTGTTCGCTTCGGCAATAGCGTTCTTCTGGTAACCCACATCGATCACGAAAAGCGCGTCAGGCAGCCCGTTCATGTCCTTGATGCCGCCGAGGCTTCGATCGAGCTTCTCCATCTCACGCTGATACGTGAGCGCTTCTTTCTTCGGAATCCGTTCGAGCGTGCCATCCTGCTGCATTTGCTCCATGTCCTTCAGGCGCTTGATCGAACCTTTCACCGTCTTGTAATTGGTCAGCATCCCGCCGAGCCAGCGATGATCGACGAAAGGTGCGCCGGCGCGCTGCGCCTCTTCCCGAACGATTTCCCGTGCCTGGCGCTTCGTGCCGACGAAGAGCACCGTGCCCTTGTTCGACGCGAGTTGACGCACGAACTTGAGCGCGTCCTGGTACATGGCCAGGGTCTTCTCGAGATTGACGATGTGAATCTTGTTGCGGTGGCCGAAGATATAAGGCGCCATCTTCGGATTCCAGTAACGGGTTTGATGTCCGAAATGGACGCCCGCCTCCAGCATTTCACGCATTGTGACCGACATAGTGCTCTACTCCTTGCTAGGGTTAAGCCTCCATCCGCCTCAACACTTTGCTTCTCAAAAAAAGCAAAGCACCCTGGATGCTACGGCGGATGTGCGAATTTCCGCGGACTGGCATCGTAGTGACGCGCGCGCCCGTGGGTTATTAGCCCGTTTGCTTCCTGGCTAACCAGCGATTTTAGCATCGCAAGGCCCGTTCTCTCAAGTGCAGAGCCGGTCCCACCTCTACGTGCCATCGCCCAGTCATTCTGGACTACAATTCCGCCTTGCCCTGAAAAACCAAGCACTTGGATCAGGCTTCAGACCCGCACCAGCACCCGCTTTGGGTTCCGATCGCACTTTTTCGTCCCCATGTCAGTGACACTCAAATCGATCGATGAGATCGCAAAAATGCGCGTGGCCGGACGACTCGCCGCCGAAGTGCTCGACTACATCGGACCTCTCATCCGACCTGGCATGACGACCGGCGAGGTCGATCGCCTGTGCCACGACTATATTGTGAACGAGCAGCGCGCGACTCCGGCGCCACTCAACTACGCCCCGCCGGGATATCAACCATATCCCAAGTCAATATGCACCTCGGTGAATCACGTGGTCTGCCACGGCGTACCCGGGGAGAAGAAGCTGAAGCCCGGCGATATCGTGAACGTGGATATCACTGTCATCAAAGACGAATACCACGGCGACACGAGTCGCATGTTCTATGTGGGACAGCCCTCGATACAGGCCAAGCGTCTGTGCGAGGTCACCTACGAGTGCATGTGGCGCGGTATGGAGGCCGTGAAAGCCGGTGCGCACCTCGGCGACATCGGGCATGCAGTGCAAACGCACGCGGAACAGCAGGGCTTCAGCGTCGTACGCGAGTTCTGCGGTCACGGTATTGGACGCAAGTTTCACGAAGAGCCGCAGGTGCTGCACTACGGGCGGCGCGGCACGGGCCTCAAGCTGCAAGCCGGCATGATCTTCACCGTCGAGCCCATGATCAACGCCGGAAAAGCGGACATTCGTCAGCTGGCCGACGGCTGGACGATCGTAACCAAGGACCATAGCCTCTCGGCGCAGTGGGAGCATACCGTGCTCGTCACGGAGGATGGTTTCGAAGTCTTGACGGTCTCGGCAGAAACGCCGCCGCGGCCGCCGCCCGCGGCCTGACCCATGGACGCGCGCGCCACGGCATTGGCGCAGGCCGTCCCGGCCGTGCGGGTTCCCGAGTGGAAGCAACGCCTCGCGGCGGAACGCGGGCGATGTCAGCGCGATTTCGAGTCGCGCGCCGCGCCCGGCGAGCTTCTGCGGGAGCTCCGCCTTCTCGTCGACCGGCAGCTGCGCGAAGTATGGGCCGACTGCGCAATGCCGCGCGACGTTGCATTGGTCGCTGTCGGTGGTTACGGACGCGGGGAGCTCTACCCTTACTCGGATGTGGATCTTCTCATTCTCCTGCCGGTCGCTGCTGATCGCGCGCTCGAGCACCGCCTCGAGCAACTCGTCGGAATTCTCTGGGACATCGGGCTCGAAGTCGGCCACAGCGTGCGCACAGTCGACGAATGCATTGCGATCGCGGATGAGGACATCACGGTGCAGACTACGACGCTCGAAGCCCGCCTGCTCATCGGAAATCGCGCGCTCTACGAGAGCTTTATCGAGCGCTCGGCTGCTGCGCGCGATGCCGCTGCTTTCATGGAGGCAAAGCAGCTCGAGCAACAGCAGCGGCACACGCGCTACCAGGAAACCAACCTGGAGCCAAATATCAAGGAAAGCAGCGGCGGCTTACGAGACCTGCAAACCATCCTCTGGATCGCCCGCGCGGCTTCGATCGGCAAAACATGGAGCGAACTTGCGCGGCGCGATCTCATCACACCCTCCGAAGCACGGGAGATTCGGCGGGAAGAGCGGTTTCTGCAGATGCTGCGGATTCGCCTGCACTACGCTGGGAGACGGCGCGAGGACCGCCTGCTTTTCGACCATCAGTCCTCCCTGGCAGCGCAGTTCGGGCTCGTGGACCGGCCACATCGTCTCGCGAGCGAACAGCTCATGCAGCGCTACTACCGCGCGGCGAAGGCGGTCTCGCAGCTGAACACCATACTGCTGCAGAACCTGCAGGCGCTCATCACACCGCGTGAAGACCGCGAGTTTCGCGCAATCAACGAGCGCTTCGGCGTCCGCGGGGAGCTTCTCGAAGCATGTTCCGACAGCGTGTACGAAGAACACCCTGCAGCGCTCCTGGAGACGTTCGTGTTGCTTCAGCAGCATCATGAGCTGAAGGGAATCAGCGCGTCCACGATGCGTGCACTCTGGCGCGGGAGCCTCCTCATCGACGCATCGTTCCGTGAAAAACCGGCGCATCGTGAGCTTTTCATGAGCATTCTGCGCAGCCCCTCGCGTGTGGTTCGAGAGCTTCGACGGATGAATCGATACGGCGTGCTCGGGCGTTACCTTCCGGCGTTCGGCCGGATCGTTGGCCAGATGCAGCACGACCTGTATCACGTGTACACGGTCGACGAGCACATCCTGAAAGTCGTTCGGAATCTGCGGCGCTTTGCAGTGCCGGAGCTCGCGCACGAGTTTCCACTCTGCAGCAGACTCATGAGTGATTTCGCGCGACCGGAGGTGCTCTACGTCTCGGGCCTTTTTCACGACATCGCGAAAGGCCGCGGCGGCGACCATTCGGAGCTCGGCGCAACCGATGCGGCGCGGTTCGCACGCGCCCATCGGCTTTCACCGGACGATTCGAAGCTCCTTGCGTGGCTCGTCAAAAGCCATCTGGTGATGTCGGCGACCGCGCAGAAACAGGACATTAGCGATCCTGAAGTCATCCAGGCGTTCGCTGCACGGGTGAAATCCGAGCGGCGGCTCGCTGCGCTCTATCTTGTGACGGTCGCGGACATCCGCGGCACCAGTCCGAAAGTTTGGAACGCGTGGAAAGCGAAGCTTCTCGAAGATCTGTTCCATCTCACGCGAAACCGTCTCGCCGGGGATGGACCTCGACTCGAGAACAGCGTGCAGGCGAGACAGGACGAAGCTGTCGCGAAGCTGCGACTGTACGCCGTGCCAGACCACGCACACGAAAAATTCTGGTCGCAGCTCGACACAGCATACTTCCTCCGTCACGATCCGCAGGAAATCGCGTGGCACACGCGGCTCCTCTACTATCGCTCAGATACGCCGGTGCCCGTGATCAAGGCGCGCCTGTCGCCCGCTGGTGAAGGCCTGCAGGTGATGGTCTATCTGCCGGACCAGAAGGAGCTCTTCGCGCGCATTTGCAGCTTTTTCGAAAGCATCAGCTACGACATTCACGAGGCCAAGGTCTACACCACCCGCGCCGGCTTCGCTCTCGATACTTTCCAGGTGCAGGATCCTGATAACATCCGTCCGCAGTATCGGGACCTCATGAGCTACATCGAGTACGAGCTCGCCGAACGGCTCGTCACCAAAGCCGCCCTCCCTCCGCTGCCGCGCGGACGGCTCGCGCGGCAATTACGACACTTTCCGATTTCGCCGGAAGTCAGCATTCAGGCGGACGATCGCGGGGCGTACCAGGTATTGTCCGTAATTGCCGGCGACAGGCCTGGCCTGCTTTCGCGAATCGCACGCGTGCTCACGGCGTATGACATCAACCTCCACAACGCGAAAATCAATACCCTGGGCTCGCGGGCGGAAGACGTATTCCTTCTGAGCGGACCCGGGCTTTATGATGCAAAGACCGTCGTCCGATTCGAGTCGGACCTTCTCGAACAGCTGCGCACCTGATGCACATGACCGCCAGCGCTTTTTGTGAGCTCAGCGACACAGGGTTGGTTCGAATCGCCGGAGCCGACGCGGAGGCATTCCTGCACGCTCAGCTCACCAGCGACGTGGCTGCGCTCGCGAAGTCGCACACGCAGTACGGCGGTTATTGCACGGCTAAAGGTCGCCTGATTGCGACGGTCCTCCTATGGAAATTCGGCGACTTCATGATGCTGCAGCTTCCGCAGGCCATTGCGGAGGACGTAAGGGCGCGCCTGTCCCGGTATGTTCTCCGGTCGAAAGCGACCCTGAGCAATGAAACTTCGGCATATGCCCTCTTCGGGCTGTTCGGCGCGGAGGCCGCGGCGGCGCTGCAGGCCCTCATGTCGACCGTGCCGGCCGATGTTCATACGGTCGCAGAGCACCAGGGCATGGCTGCGACGCGTCTCGGCGGTGAGCGATATGTGGTCATGGTCCAGCGCGAGCACGTCAACTCCGCACGCCATGTGCTTTCATCCCATGCGCGGGAGGACACCGACGAGGCCAAGTGGACGCGCCTCGACATCGAGCAGGGGATTGCCGTGATCACTACGGCAACGCAGGAGGAATTTGTGCCGCAGATGGTGAATCTGGATCTCATCGGCGGCGTGAGCTACAGCAAAGGCTGCTACCCGGGACAGGAAATCGTGGCGCGTACGCACTACCTGGGCCGTTCCAAGCAGCGAATGCACCGCGTGCAATCCAACGGTCCCGAAGTGATGGCTCCCGGCGATCGGCTTTACAGCACAGTGTATGGTCCGGAGCAGGCCAGCGGGACTATCGTAAACGCCGTCGCAGCGGGAAATGGGTATCAGGGGCTGGCGGTGATTCAGAACGCGGCGGCGGCGAGCGGCGACATTCGCTTGCGCTCGCCGCAAGGTGCGACGCTCGCGATACAGCCCCTGCCTTACTCGATTCCAGGTTAGGCGTAAGCGGCCCGGCATGCCCTTTGCAAAAGGGTTCCTCAGCCGTGCACTGAATCGTGCGGTTATCGAGAAAAGCCGGTCGGTGATGACCGTTATCAACAGAACGCGAGAGGCAGGTGCCTGATGGAAATGTTCACTACAGTCGGCGCGTGGTTCGGATACGTCGGCGCTTGCGCGGTTTCCCCGGATGCAACATGCCGGCCTCTTCTGGCCTTCCTCGCGCTGGGCGCCGCTGCGGTGGCTGCACTGGCGCTGGTCCTCATTGCGTACAGAAAATCAGTTGTCGGAGAGCGTGCGTTGATTCAGGCCGAGCGTCTAACCGATGGCGCGCAGTTGCTGACCGAACGCGCACGGCGCGCGCTTGCACAGCCCAGTGTGCGGCGCGGCGCCGCCGCGCAGGCGCGCCTCGCTGCGGCAGCTTGACATCGGATCGACGCGGCGCGCCCGCAAGCTCACGCCTGATCGTCCGCTGAACGCACCATGCGCGATCAGCCTACAATGCACAGCCCTACGGAGCTGTGATGGCCTACTCCTATTACATCTATTATCGTGTAGCCGCGGTCAGCGCTGAGGCGTGTGAGCTCAAGGTTCTCGAGCTCTTCTCCGCCGTGAAGCAGAGCACCACTATCGCCGGGCGCCTGCTCAAGAAACGGAGCGAACCCTTGCTATGGATGGAGGTTTACGAAAATGTGCGAGATGACGCCAAGTTCGAGCTCGAGCTCGCTCATTTGGTGACACAGCTCAAGCTTACGGGGGGCCTCCAGGAAGGCACGCGCCGGCTCGAATGTTTCGAATCCTGAAGCGCTATGTGCCTGATCCTTCTGGCAGCGCAGGCTCACCCCCGCTTTCCTCTCATCGTTGCCGCGAACCGCGACGAAGCCTTTGCGAGGCCATCGGCCGCAGCCGCATTCTGGCAGGATCACCCCGAGGTCTTCGCCGGCCGGGATCTTGAGCACGGCGGAACCTGGCTCGGCCTCTCAACAGAAGGCCGCTTCGCCGCACTCACAAATTACCGGCAACGCGCTCCGCGCCTGCGCGCACCACGATCGCGCGGCGAGCTCACTCGCGATTTCCTGACCAGTCAGATTTCCCCAAACGCCTACGTTCGCGGCGTCGCGCCGTATGGGCCTGTCGATTACAACGGATTCAGCCTGATCTGCGGAACTCCGGAAGATCTCTGGTTTTATTCGAACCGTGGGCCAGGCGCCGAGCGGATCCGCCCCGGCGTACACGGTCTCAGCAATCACCTGCTCGATGAACCCTGGCCCAAAGTCACGCGTGGGATTGCGGAGCTCGGGTCCCTTCTGGATTCGGATGAGTCGGAGCTCACGCAGCGACTTCTGGATCTCATGTCGGAGCGCACGCCTGCGCCTGATCATCTGCTTCCGGCAACCGGCATCGAACCCGATCGCGAGCGTGCACGGTCGGCCGCGTTCATAGAAGGTGAGACTTACGGCACGCGCGCCTCGACCGTGGTGCTTGTGGCGGCGAGTGGGGAAACACTCTTCATCGAACGAACTTACGAGGCCGGGGGGAAATTCACCGGCGAGATCCGGCAACGCTTCCGCATCAGCGCTGATGTCAGTCGAGGTCGAGCGGCTCCGGTGCGAGCCTGAGCTCCATTGCGCGGTGAGGTATCCCCGCCTCATCGAATTCACTACCGACCGCAGCAAAGCCGTGCTTTGCGTAAAAACCGAGCGCATGGGTTTGTGCATGCAGGCGAACGATGCGACAGCCTTCCTTCTCTGCGAGGGAGATCAGCGCCTGTAAGATCGCGGCACCGACACCGCGGCCCCGCCACGCTCTCGCAACGGCCATGCGTCCGATCCGCCCATCGATTTGCAGCCTGCCGGTCCCGATGGGCTCAGCGTCTTCGTCACTCGCGAGCACGTGGTATGCACGCTCGTCGGCGTCGTCCCATTCGAGGTCCTCCGGGACGTTTTGTTCTTCGACGAATACGGCGCGCCGCACGGCGCGAAGCTTATCGCGGCTCGCGGTCCAGTTCACGGGTCGCACTACGAACGCGGGCATCGCTGCATTATAATCGCCGCCGAAATGAAGTCGATGTCGCAATCCCCCTTCTCGACCCTGCGCTGGCGCGATGAAGCGCTCGAGCTTCTCGATCAGCGCGCGTTGCCGGAGCAGCAGATTTATCTGCGCTACGACGATGCTGAGGGCGTGGCTTCGGCGATACGCGACATGGTGGTTCGCGGTGCGCCGGCTATCGGTTGCGCAGCCGCGTACGGGGTCGCACTCGCGGCTTGTCGCAGCAACGGCGCGACGCGACCGGAGTTCGACGAGCGCATGGCGGCTGCATTCACGGTGCTTCAGCAAAGCCGGCCGACGGCGGTCAATCTTTTCTGGGCTTTGGCAAAAATGCACGCTCTTCTCGATACGCTCATCGAGGCAGGCCCTCGCGCAGCCGCCGCCGCGCTCCTCAAGGCAGCGCACGAAATATCAGAAGAAGACGTCGCGCTCAATAAGTCGATGGGCGCACACGGCGCGGCGCTGCTCGGAGCCTCAGCGCGCGTTCTTACCCATTGCAACGCGGGGGCACTCGCTACTGCCGGACACGGCACCGCGCTCGGTGTAATTCGTTCCGCAGTCGAAGCCGGCAAGCACATCCATGTATTTGCCGATGAAACACGCCCCTTCCTCCAGGGCGCGCGGCTCACGGCGTGGGAGCTGCAACAGGATGGCATACCGGTCACCCTGATCGCGGATAGCGCCGCTGCATTCATGATGAGCCGCTCGCGTATAGACGCCGTGATCGTTGGAGCCGACCGCGTCGCGGCCAACGCAGACGTGGCCAACAAGATCGGGACGTATGGACTCGCCGTGGTCGCACGCCGGCACGGAATCCCGTTTTACGTAGCGTGCCCGCTCTCGACGATCGATATGACAATTGCCAGGGGCGCCGATATCCCCATCGAGGAGCGCGACGCAGCCGAGATCACTGGCTACCGCGGCAATCGCTGGGCGCCTGAAGGCGTAAGCGCCGAAAACCCGGTTTTTGACGTAACGCCGGCAGAGCTCATCACGGCGCTCATCACGGAGAACGGCATCGTGCGTGAACCGGATGCCGCAAAGCTCGCTGCCCTGATGAAGAATGCGTAGCGCGGCAGGCGCGCGTCGTACCGTAATATATTTTTGGCGCCACAAGGCGCCTAAGCGATTTTTTGCGCCCGAGGCGCGTCGCAGCTTAAATCGTCAGGCCGCCGCTCACTTCAATGACCGCGCCGTTGATGTAGCTCGCTTCGTCCGAGGCAAGGAAGGCGAACGTGTTGGCGACCTCTTCAGGCTTACCCAGTCGGCCCATCGGCACTTTCTCTTCCAGCGCCGCCAACACACGATCCGGAATCGAGCCCAGGATGCTCGTCGCGATAAAGCCCGGGCACACCGCATTCGCCCGAATCCCCTTGCGGCCAAGCTCGCGCGCCCACGTCTTCACCATGCCGATGACGCCGAACTTTGCTGCGGCGTAATTCGTCTGGCCGAAGTTGCCGTAAAGACCCACGATCGACGATGCATTGAGAATGACGCCGGACTGCTGGGCGAGCATTGCGTTGACCACCGCCTTGGTGCAGTTGTAAACGCCCTTCAGATTGATGTCGATGACGCTGTCGAACTGATCCTCGGTCATGTTCTTCAGCTGCGCGTCCATCACGATGCCGGCGTTGTTGACGAGGCAGTCGACGCGGCCCCATTTCGCGAGCGTTACTTCGACCATGCTCTCGAGGCTTTTGATGTCCCGGACGTCCGCGGCAAATCCAAATGCGTCGCCCCGCGTTTCCTTGCACATCTGCACGGTTTCCGCGACCGACTCTGCCGAAAGGTCGCAAACCACCACCTTCGCCCCTTCCTGGGCGAATTTCACCGCCGTTGCCTGGCCTATGCCTCGGCCGGCACCGGTGATAATTGCAACCTTGTCATGGAGTCTCATTGTCTTTCTTCCCGAAAATATGGCGTAATGCGGTGCAGCAATTTAGCGGGTTTTGCGGCATTGCACAATACAACCGTAGCTGTGATGTGCACTAATGCAGGACACGCATCGTTGGCGCCCCTGTTTAGCGTTTTTTTCATGGTTTGGCAGAGGTAGCACGCGGGTCCAGATCCGCTGAAACTGGCCCATATCAGGGGGTCGGAGCGCTCCTGCGGCGCGCGCCGAAGAAACCTTGCAGCAAGGCTGCCGCTTCGGCGCCGAGTACGCCGCCCGCCACGATCGCGTGATGGTTAAGCCGCGATTCGGCGAAGAGATCGAGAGCGCTTCCGCATGCGCCGGTTTTCGGATCGTGGGCGCCGAAGAAAACCCGCGCGATGCGCGCGTGCATGATCGCACCGGCGCACATGATGCACGGCTCCAGCGTGACGTAGAGGTCACAACCGATCAGGCGATAGTTACCGATGAAGCGCGCAGCGTCACGCATCGCTGCAATCTCCGCGTGCGCGGTCGGATCGTGGCCGGAAATCGGATGGTTGTAGCCGCGCCCGATGATCTCGGAGCCCCGCACCACGACAGCGCCGACCGGTACTTCGCCTGCAGCCTCGGCCTTCCGCGCGAGGTCGAGGGCGGCGCGCATGAAGTCTTCGGACCTCTGGCCCCGCTGCGTTACGTCATCGGCACTCATGACTTATCGTTCGCGGGCGCGATTCGTTCCGGGATCGATCCTCGCAAGCGGGGTCCCGCTCCGCCCTTCGCGGATCTATTCCCACTCTATCGTCGCAGGCGGCTTACCCGAAATGTCATAGACGACGCGGTTCACGCCGCGAACCTCGTTGATTATGCGGTTCGATACGCGCGAGAGCAGCGCATGCGGCAGCTCGGCCCAGTGTGCCGTCATGAAGTCCAGCGTCTGAACCGCGCGTAGCGCGACAACATATTCATACGTGCGGCCGTCGCCCATGACGCCGACTGATTTGACAGGCAGGAATACGGCGAATGCCTGTGCAGTCTGCTCATACCATCCAGCAGCGCGAAGCTCATCGATGAAAATCGCATCCGCCTGACGCAGGAGATCCGCGTATTCACGCTTCACCTCCCCGAGAATGCGCACGCCCAGCCCTGGTCCCGGGAACGGATGCCGGAACACCATGTCGTGCGGAAGACCAAGGGCGAGTCCGAGCTCGCGCACCTCGTCCTTAAAGAGCTCTCGCAGCGGCTCGAGGAGCTTCAGATGCAACGTATCCGGCAGTCCACCCACGTTGTGGTGCGACTTGATGCTCATCGCCTTCTTGGTCTTTGTGCCGGCGGATTCGACGACGTCGGGATAGATCGTGCCTTGCGCGAGCCACTTCGCGTTGGGGAGCCTGGAAGATTCACGCTGAAACACTTCGACGAAGTGCCTGCCGATAATCTTCCGCTTCTGCTCAGGATCAGTGACGCCTTCCAAAGCACCGAAGAATTCTTTGGCGGCGTCGACATGGATCACTTTCACGTGCATGTGGCGTTCGAAGGTGTGCAGCACCTGCTCGGCTTCGTTGAGACGCAGAAGCCCGTGATCGACGAAGACGCACGTGAGTTGCGGACCGATCGCTTTGTGAATGAGTGCTGCGGCGACGGAAGAATCAACGCCCCCCGAAAGCCCGAGGATCACTTCATCGGAACCGACCTGCGCTCGAATTCGCGCAATCTGCTCTGAAACATAGTCCGGCATCTTCCAGTCACCGGTGCAGCCGCAGATGTCGTAGACAAAACGATGCAGCAAGACTTTACCCTGCAGCGTGTGCGTGACTTCCGGATGGAACTGAACGCCGTAGAAGCGTCGCGCCTCATCCGCAATGCCTGCGATCGGGCAACTATCGGTCGACGCCATCAGCTTGAAGCCCGGCGGCATGTCGACGGCTTTATCGCCATGGCTCATCCATACCTTGAGGATGCCGTGACCTTCAGCCGTGCGGTGATCTTCGATGCCATCGAGAAGCCGTGTATGGCCGCGCGCCCGCACTTCGGCGTACCCGTACTCCCGCACCTTGCCGGGCTCGACGCGGCCGCCGAGCTGCTGGGCCATCGTCTGCATGCCGTAACAAATGCCCAGCACCGGCACCCCAGCCTCGAATACGAAACCAGGCGCCCGATCCGTCAGCGTGTTGTACGCGGACATGTGGCTGCCCGAAAGGATGATTCCGTGCGCGCCGTAGTTGCGGACGAAATCGTCGGACACGTCTCCCGGATGAATTTCGCAATAGACGCGCGCCTCGCGCACGCGACGCGCAATCAGCTGCGTGTATTGCGCGCCGAAATCGAGAATCAGTATTTTTTGATGGGCGGTCAAAGGAACGACTCAGGAGCTGACATTCAGAATTCAGAGAAACCGTTTCGTCTTACTGAATCGTGAATCCGAGGTCCTCATTCACTTCTGTAGTTAGGCGCTTCTTTCGTAATCTGCACGTCATGAACGTGAGACTCGCGAATGCCGGCTGACGTAATTTCGACGAACTCAGCCTTGGCGCGCACATCCTCGATCGTCGCGCAGCCCAGATAGCCCATGCTCGCGCGTAGCCCGCCCATCAGCTGCTGCACCAGAGGGACCATGCCGCCTTTGTACGGCACCCGCCCCTCGACGCCTTCAGGCACGAGCTTCTCTGTATCGAGCTCGTCGTTATCCTGGAAGTAGCGGTCGGCGGAGCCCTGCTGCATCGCCCCGAGCGAGCCCATTCCGCGGTACGCCTTGTAGGAGCGCCCCTGAAAGAGCTCGGTCTCCCCCGGAGATTCTTCGGTGCCGGCAAAGAGCCCGCCGATCATGACGGCGTGCGCACCCGCCGCTATTGCTTTCGCGATGTCTCCGGAATAACGAATCCCGCCGTCAGCTATCAACGGCACGTTACTGCCAGCGAGTGCCTTCGCGACGTTCGCAACCGCGGTGATCTGCGGCACCCCGATGCCCGCGACGATGCGCGTGGTGCAGATCGAGCCCGGCCCTATACCGACCTTCACCGCATCCGCGCCACTGTCGACCAGGCCTTTCGCGGCTGCGGCTGTTGCGATATTGCCGCCGATCACCTGTGTATTCGGATATTGGCGTTTAATCCACGCGATGCGATTCAGCACGCCTTGCGAATGCCCGTGCGCAGTATCGACGACAATTACATCGACACCCGCCTCGATCAGCGCTTCGACGCGCTCTTCCGTTCCTTCGCCCACGCCGACGGCGGCCCCTACCCGGAGCCTGCCCTGGCTGTCTTTCGAAGCCAGTGGATGCTCCGAGGATTTGAGGATGTCTTTCACGGTGATGAGGCCGCGGAGCTCGAAATCCCGATTTACTACCAGCACCCGCTCGAGCCGGTGCTTGTGCATCAGCGCCTGCGCTTCGTCGCGTGGCGCGCCCTCGGGGACGGTCACGAGCCGCTCGCGAGGCGTCATGATGTTCCTGATCGGTTGATCGAGCTGCGTTTCGAACCGAACGTCGCGGTTGGTCACGATACCGACCACGCGGCCACCCGGCTTCACTACCGGCAGCCCGGAGATGCGATGCTGCTGCGTGAGCTGCAGGACGTCACGCACTGTCATATCCTCAGTGATCGTGATCGGATCTTTGACGATGCCGCTCTCGAAGCGTTTCACTTTGGTCACTTCGGCGGCCTGAGCACGCGGAGACATGTTCTTGTGAACGATGCCGATCCCGCCTTCCTGCGCAATGGCGATGGCGAGACGCGCTTCGGTGACGGTATCCATCGCCGATGACGCGACCGGGATATTGAGGGTGATGGTGCGCGTCAGACGAGCTTGAAGGCTCACATCGCGCGGCAGGACAGTCGAATGGGCAGGGATCAGGAGGACGTCGTCAAACGTCAGGGCTTTCTCCACCACTCGCATGTTTCGCTTCCTTCCCAAAGGCCGCATTATACGCGGCCGGCGCTGTAAACCGCCATGAAAACCGTGCGTTACATCCTCTGGTCGACATGAGTCGTGAGCACGTTGGCACGAGCCCGCATCTGCGTCACAGTTCGTGAATAACGCCATGCACACCGACTTGCAGATCACTGTAATTTAGCGGCTCCTGGGGTTCCCCGGCGCCGCACACAAGGGAGTGATGATGAAAACATTCGTTGCCGTGATGCTGATGATGCTGCCGGGAATCGCACTGGCGCAGGTGAACAAGTGTCTCGACGCGAGCGGAAAGACAGTGGCCTATGGCGCCGAATGCCCGCCCGGCACCCGGTCCGAGCAGACCGCAATCCGTAATAATCCGGCAGCTTCCAAACCCGCGGAGAAGTCGACGGCCGAGCGCGAGGCAGACTTTCGAAAGCGGCAGGTCGAGAAGCAGGAAGCCGAAGCCAAATCAGTGAAATCAAGTGCTGAGAGCGCGCAGCGCAAGCAGGCGTGCACCGATTCGCAGGCTTATCTGAAGAACCTTGAGGGCGGACACCGCATCCGCACGACCGATGCGAAAACAGGCGAGCGGTCCTATCTTGCAGATGCCGATTACGCCAAGGAGATCGCGCGAACTCAGCAGGCGATTTCCAGTAACTGCAAGTAACTTAGTGCGCGTCGGCGCCCGGTCCGGCGAATTATCAGCCGTTGCGTGCCGCGCGTTGCCGGCGTGCCAGTTTCGGATCCGCAATGAGGGCCCGGTAGATTTCGACGCGATCGCCGTGCCGAAGCACGGTTTCCGGCGTAACCCGACGGCCAAAGATCCCAAGATTCGCCAAGGTCGGCGAAAGGCTGTGGCGTGCCGTCAACCCGCTGGCAGCGATCGCTTCGGCCACGGTCGTGCCGCAAGGGACTTCGAGTGCGATGACCTCCTGCGCATCAGACAGGGCGTAGACGAGCTGTATCGCAATCGGCGGCTCAGCTTCCATACATTTTTTCGGCGCGTTTTACGAACGCGTCGACCATCGTGTTCGCGATGTAGCTGAACACCGGCCCCACGAGCATCTCCAGAAGCTTGCTCGAGAATTCGTAATGAAAGCGGAAGTCGATCTTGCACGCGTTCTCACGAAGTGCCGTGAAGCGCCACTCGCCGTCCAGAACTCGAAAAGGTCCTTCGACGAGGCGCACGGTCATCTTGTGAGGCGCTTCCTTCGCGTTCTCGGTCGTGAAGCTCTGGGTCGCACCGTGATAGTTGATGTACAGCGTCGCGCGTGTGCGCGTGTCATCCCGATGGATGAGCTCAGCGCGGTTACACCACGGCAAAAAATCGGGGTACGCCTCGACTTCGTCGACCAACGCGAACATCTGCTGCGCTGAATAGCCGACGAGCACCGATTTTTCAACGACCGACAACGCGTTCTTCTCCTGCCCGGCGAGGACTGCCAAGCGGGCTGGTAGAATCAGCCCCGCATCGGCGACCATCATGAGTATCGTTCAAAACAAGAAAGCCTTCCACGACTATTTCGTCGAGGAGCGCTTCGAGGCCGGCATCGCGCTCGAAGGCTGGGAAGTCAAAGCGATACGCGCGGGACGCGTTCAGCTGAAGGAAGCGTACGTGATCGTTTCCAATGGTGAAGTGTTCCTCATCGGATCCCACATGACGCCGCTTCCAACCGCTTCGACCCACATCCAGCCGGACCCCACGCGTTCGAGGAAGCTTCTCCTCAACGCAATCGAGATCGATCGCATGGCCGGCGCAGTGGAACGTGCCGGATACACGCTTGTGCCCATCAACCTGCATTTCGTTCGCGGCCGTGTGAAGCTCGAGATCGGTCTTGCGAAAGGCAAGAAACAGCACGACAAGCGTGAGGCGGAAAAAGACAAGGACTGGAAGCGGGAACAACAGCGGTTGCTTCGCGCGCGCTGATGAAAATTGCCGCGTGAGCGGATACACTTAGCGGCACTGTAAGGAGCACACGTGCCGAGCACGGAGACACCGCGCCGAAAGAAGCGCAGAGCGCGTCCGAACCTGCGATACGAAAACGAAGCACTCTGCATCGTCTGCGGTGTCGATGAAGTCGGATGCGCGCCGCTCGCCGGGCCCGTCGTCGCAGCTGCAGTCATCCTTCCCTCGAAACCACTGCCCCGCCGCCTTGTTGCGCTGATCAACGACAGTAAGATCGTCCCTCAGGCGAAGCGGGAGCAGGTCGCAGCCGCGTTGCCTGAGTTCTGCGTAATCAGCTTCGGCGAAGCGAATGTGGAAGAAATCGATACGCTGAATATCTATCACGCACGCATGCTCGCGATGCGCCGCGCCATCGCGGGGCTCAGAATCGCTCCGGAGCTTGCACTCATCGATGGCAACGCGAGGCCGAAAGGCGTCACCTGCATGATACGGACAGTGGTCGGTGGTGACGCGAAGTGCCTGTCGATTGCGGCGGCATCAATCGTGGCAAAGGTTTCGCGCGACGCGTATATGCACCGGCTCGCCGAAGAATTTCCCGGTTACGGCTGGGAAACCAACGTCGGATACCCGACGCGCGACCACCGCAACGCCCTCGCCCGTCTCGGGGTCACACCCCACCACCGCCGCAGCTTCGCTCCAGTGCGCAACCTTCTCGGACTCCCGCTCTTCCCCGACGACGCACCCGTCCCCGACTTAGACGACGCCGACCAGGACACCTGGAACTAGACGCCACGCGTTAAACTTCCGCGCGATGGTTGCAAATAGGACGAGCGCTAGAGAGCCGAAGGATGGGGAGGTTACGGAGGGAAACCTAGGTTTCCCTCTGTTCGTTACTGGTGGCGGGCCACCCCGCGCCGAACGCAAGTGAGGTTAAGGGGTGGCTGACGGGACTCGAACCCGCGACAACTGGAATCACAATTCGGTAGACTTTCTCTGATCCGAGGGCGCTTTCCCGTCGCTGTTCCTAATATACAGCGCCAAAAAAGGCCCGAGATTCAACAGCCCGTTTTGCGATATTAGGAAGGTATCCAAGCGATCATGGACGCGGACACGATTAGAACGATCGGCGCGGTAATCGCGGCTGTTCTTATCTTCGGAGCTGCCGTGCTGAACTTCGTCGGCCCACGGCTGAAGGAAATGCCGAAGGAACGGGCTCGCGACACCGACTGTAGCGCCCATCTCCATGCG
>JBKJPI010000695.1:0-3822 GCA_046595235.1 Burkholderiales bacterium
GCCGGGAACGCGCAGGAACGGCCCATTGCGTTGTCACCACTCGCTTACAGTGTCCGGCACTGCGGCGCGACCGGCTCCTAGCACTGAGCCCTTCCTACACGTTCGTCGCACACGTTAAAGTCCATAACAGGCTCTAAGCGGCCGTCCGGCGATTTTGCCCGGTCGCTGATCGCGCGCAGATAGCCAGCGATATTTCCCACCGGCGGCCGCTCGTGCTCGGTACGCCGTAGGCCGCCAACGTGCTCACCACGGCGCAATAAGGCCGCGGATAAATCCGAACCGCGCTCTGAGACATCATGCACGCCGGGCACTGCCCGATCGCGGTGCCGACCTCCAGCGCGTTGTGACTCAGAGACCCGACAGCCGCGCTATCGGACTATCCGGATGCGGCGTCTCCGCGATCAGCCGGTGCCCGTCACGACTATCGGGCCGGCTCGGATTCATCTTCGGCGTGCTCGAATCCGAAGGCTTTCAATGGATCAGCTGGCAGTGCCTCTGTCTGGCGCGAAGCGCCGAGCAGGACGGCAAAGTAATCGTCGGGGGGCAGTCCCGTAGTGCAATGACTTTCAGTGGATGCAGACGTATCGGATACGGACCACCAGAATGACTTGCCGGCTGCGCTCGCGGCGTACAGGGTCTGGGCCACGTCCTCCATCACTTCCGCGATGGAATCACCGCTCGAGACGTGGAACGCGCCAGGCTCCGAGCCGGTGTCGAGCCATGCTGCGATGTCGCGGGCGACCGTATCCAGCGCAGAAGGGCGGCGACTCGGCGGGAAAGGATTCTGGGCAAGTGCTGCTTCGAGAAGGTCCGGACTGAAGTCGATGTTGAGCGCTGACAACGCGATCCGCTCAAGTTCTGCGTACCACGTGTCCGCGCCGAAGACCTGCTGGAGGCTATCGTCGGAGCGGTTTACGCGAAGCGCGAGTGTCAACGGGAAATAGCGACCCACCTTGTCGACACTCGGGAGCAGAAGGCCGGCCCAGGCATTGTCCCCGCATATACCGGGTGCGAGCGCGAACCGCCACATCGGACTTTTCAGGAAAAGATCCAGCCAGCTCTCACCGAGCTGCTGCCGGCTGGAAGCGATCGAGCGCTGAAGCCAACCGTCCCATGCATCAACGAACTCAGGCGGCAGGCGACGCGATGCAAAATCGCCGAGACACGGAAGCTTCCCGTACCAGCCCGCAATCGGCGGGGTGATTGACTCGGCATCAGCATCGTGAACGTCAGGCGCGACTGTCATACGTGGGTTAAGTCACCATGCCGGTCTTGGAAGTAAGTTCCCGGGCCTACAGCCGGCCGGGACAGCGGAATTGTGAAAGCTCCGGTAGCCGCAGCGGATTCTGAACGCTGCCGGAGATAACCTCGAATTGTGCCCGACGTCCGTCAATGTTGAACGTGGCGATCATTTTCTCGGGCTGCGCAGTTGGCTGCATCTGCGCGCGATCGAGAAGCCGGAACAGGGCCCAGGGCCCCTCGAATACCTGAGAAGAGGAACCGGCGGTCGATGGCGTTGCCTGCAATCTGACCTGTGAAGTGCCTTTAGGTCCCGGCCATTGAATGGCCACCGGCAGCTGCGGACCATGCGCGTAATTGAGCACCTGACCGTCGATGTCGATCATTAACTGCGTGATCGAGGTGTCCATTGAAACAGGTTTGAGCTCGAGCTTCATCGTCGGCGTCGCACCGCCGCGAAAGAATACGTCACGGATTGTCTGAGCACGCTGGAACTCGATGAGGCTCGCGGAAGATTCTCCTATCGAGGCTTCTCCCGTGTTGCGAAACTTCCATGGCTTCGATGAGGTATCGACATGTGGCGCGAGCGTCTTCTGAAAAAATTCGTCGAGCATACCGCCCGGCGCGAAGAGGCGTGCGAAGTCGTCACGCGTGACGTCGCTCGTGCTGCCTTTTACGAAGGGATAACGGCCTTCTACCGCTCTCCGGCAGAAATCGGTGATAGACGTCGTCAGCCCCTGACTGAGATTGCTACGCGTTTTTTCAGCAACCTGCCGTGTGGCACTTTGCGAGAGCGTGCTCATCATCGACCCCACAGGCTCGGGCAAGCGGCTCGCCTCCGCCTTTATCTTGTTGGGCAGATCGGTCGGTGGAGGCGGGCTTCCCGCACCTACCGCGGCCTGTGTGGCGACGAGATGGGTATACATCTCGTTCATGAGCGCAGTCGTCGCATCGATCGGTGCCGGCTGCCCGGCCCCGCCGCTGCGAACCATGCGTCGCAATGCGGCGAAGTGATCGTCGACGATGCTCTCGGGCCGTGCTGCCGCAGCCACAGAACCCTGATCCGCTGATTGCCCGAACATGCGTACCAGGTCGTCGCGTTTCTTTCGGATCGCATCGGTAGCCGCATCAACGGTTGATTTATCGCCCTTCTCGGTGTCCTCTTTACCGAGCGTGACCTCTTTCACGACGGCGCGCAAAAACGGGGGCAACGGAGACTCGGCGGAAGACAGGATCCTCGCGATTGCCACGCTCTGGCTCAAGTCGGCCGGGCGCAAGAGCTTGACGTCGTTTACAAATGCATCCCAAACACGCACGTAGTCCTGCAGATAGAGTCTGCGCACATCGTTGAGGAGTCGTTCCCGCGCGAGCGGATCGGCGATGCGACTGACTGCATTCTGGGGCAGCCCGAGAACCCACGGCTCTTCGCTCGCGAGTTGCGCCGTAACCTGCTCAGCGGCCTTGGAGAACACCTTGTGATAGCCATCGTGGCTGAAGAAGCCCGGCACTCCTCGGGTGAGCGGTTGACCGCTGGCGCGTATGAACACGAGTGGCGCCTGTGCCCCGCCCGCCCGGGCTGCGGTGAATTCCGGCAGGTCAGCGCCCGCGCCCTGATGTTTCAGCCGGTTGTAGATTCGTTGCGCAATCGGTATCCGGCTGATCGTCTCGCGAGCGCTGCTTATGAGCTCGCGATCGGCCTGAACCGGGAGCGACACGCCTCCCAGCGCAAGCAGCCGATCGAGGTGCGATTCGAGCTCCTTGCGCTGTTCCATCGTGACGTCGCGCGACAGACTGCTTGCCCATTCCGCGGTCACGAAAGCTTTCAACGCCTTCTCGTCGAAATATTTCGGATCGCTCAGCATGAGGTAGGCCTTGAGACCTTCATACAGCAGCTCGACGTTTTGCTGCCCTCGTGAGCGCAGTTGCTGCTCTATGCGTGACGCAATGCGTAACAGAAATACGTCCTGTAGCAGGCGTCGGTAAGCAGCGTCAGCCGCGGCGCCGAGCTTCTCACCCTGATACAGCCCGAAACCCAGCGAAAACGGCACCGAGTTATCGACGACCGCAGAGCTCAACGCAACATCGCGCACTGCACGCATCGGCGGCAGAAGTTCCGCCAGATCGGTACTGTTGGAGGCTCGAAGCGCCGTCGTATGTTCCGCCACACCCGCCAACCGCGCCTCGACTTCGCGGATGTATGCCTTGTTATTGGCGTAGCTGATGGTCCACGCCACCACCGCACCTATCGTGACGGCGCCGGCGAGTACGAAGCTCATGAGCTGCAGCGTGCCGCGCCGCCGTTCCCAACGCAGATTCGTACCAGCTATCCCGGCTTCTTCGAAGATGACGTCGTTGAAGAGACGAGTGATGAAGAAGCTCTTGCCGCTGGGTCGTTGCGACGCCAGCATTTTTCGGTCGAGGCGCAGCGACCGCGCAAGCCCCGCCATGATGCGGTCGATCGGACTGCCTTCCTGCGTGCCGCTGGTGAAATAGACGCCCCGCACCATCGGCTGCTGCTCATAGCGAGAGGGCGCGAAAACCTTGGTCAGAAAAGTAAGGAGTGGTTCTTTGAGCGCGGCGAAA
>JBKJPI010000123.1:0-5701 GCA_046595235.1 Burkholderiales bacterium
CAAGCTCATACAAACGCCGAATCATCCAACCGGCGCGGGCCAGATGGCAACGCCGCTCGTGGCGCCGGCGATCTCGAACGCGGTGTATCAGCTGACGCGCGTGCGCCTGCGGCAGCAGCCGATGCTGCCGGAGCGCGTGCGGATTGCAATGCTCGACGCGGACAATCGATCCGCCTGAGAAGGGTGTCATTACAAGGGGGGGTGGATATGCGTCATGGCAGCCTTGCGTCTGTGCGCGTGTGTTCAGTGCGCGTCGTCACACTTGTCCTCGTGTTGGGGCTCGGCGCTTGCGAGACCACGTCACCTTCGCGCAGCGGTGAATATCGCCCCGAAGTTCCCGAAGCCAGCAACATGCGGCTCGTCGGGTGGAGCGATCTCCAGGCCCGCTCCGCCTATCAGCCGGTAATTCAGCGGCAGGGCAGCCGCTACATCGCATACGTCGGGCACCACGGGGGTTTACGCGTGGATCCCCAAAGCGGAAAGGAGGTGCAGAACGGAACGTCCATCGTCGACGTGACCGATCCCGCGCGGCCGCGTTATCTCACGCACATCCCGGGTGACACGGGGGCCGGCGAGGCCGGCGGCGCGCAGATGGTTCGAATCTGCAACGGAACGGAGTTACCCAAGGCTGATCGCGCCAGGGTCTACATGCTCCGCTCGTATGGCAACACCGCTCACGAAGTATGGGACGTGACCCAGCCGGAGCGCCCCGCTCGCGTCGCGATCGTCGCGCAGAAGCTCTTGGGCACTCACAAAAGCTGGTGGGAATGCGATACCGGCATCGCGTATCTGGTTTCGGGTGTCCCGGGTTTCGGTTCCAGGCGCATGACGCAGATTTACGATCTTTCGGAGCCGGCGAATCCTGTGTTCATTCGTAACTGGGCGCTGCCTGGGCAGGAGCCCGGCGCTAAAGGAAAACCGCCTGAGTACACGCTGCACGGTCCGATCTCGACCGGTCCGAAAGGCAACCGGGTGTATTTCGGCTACGGCACCGTCAGCAACGGCCTGGTGCAGATCGTGGACCGCCAGAAGCTTCTCACAGGCGCGAAAGAGCCGACCCCGGCGAATTTTCGCGAAGCCGTCATCACCGAGATGCCGACGCCGCCGTATATGGGGGCGCACACGACGCTGCCGATCCTCGGCATGACCGTGCCGGGATTGTCCAAGTTTGGCAAAGGCCCGCAGCATCGCGACGTTCTGCTCGTGGTCAATGAATCGACCTCCAACGAGTGCAACGAGCCGCGGCAGATGGTGTACCTCATGGACATCACCGATGAGCGCACGCCGTTCGGCATCTCCAACTTCGATGTTCCGGAGCAGCCTCACAACTTCTGCTCGCGTGGCGGCCGCTTCGGCGCCCATGCGTCTAACGAATATCAGCACCCGGCCTACGACAAGCGCATCGTGTTCATCTCGTGGTTCAACGCAGGTCTCCGGGCAGTCGATATTCGTGATCCCTACAATCCGAAGGAAATCGCCTCTTACATTCCTGCGATCACTGACAAGACCGATCGCCGCTGCGTGAAAGATGCATCGGGCGAGCGCTGCAAGCGTGCGATTCAGACAAACAACGTCGAAGTCGATGATCGCGGCTACATCTACGCCGTGGATCGTGCCGACACCGGCATGCACATCCTCGAGCTCACCGGAGCTGCGCGCGCGGTCGCCAACTTCCGATAGGGTTCCCGAGCTTCGTCGCGGGCGGAGAAAGGTTCTTGCCGGCTTTGCTGATGGTGCGTTAACATATTGGTGTTAAAACACCAATATGAGGCTGGTATGAGTCGTCTGACCATCACCTTGTCCGAAGCGCGTTACCGCGCACTCAAAGAGGCGTCGGCGCAGCGCGACAAGACCATAGGGCAGCTGATAGACGAAAGTCTGGATTTCTATGGCATCAAGTCGCGCGAGGATGCACGCGACCTGGTGCGCCGCGCGCGGGCGAACAGCAAGCTCACCGACGACCGGGCGCTCGCTGTGGCGGAGGAGCAGGTTCGAGCGGCGCGCCGCAAACGGTGATTCGCGGCGCGGCCATTATCGACACCAATGTCGTCGTGGCCGGATTGTTGACCGCGCACGACACTTCGCCGGTCTCTCGCATTCTCGACGGCATGCTGCGCGCCGCGTTCCCGTTCGTGGTGTCGGAGGCCCTGCTTGCCGAATACCGCACGGTGCTCGTGCGGCCGGCCCTACGCAAGCTGCATGGCCTTAACAATTCCGAGGTTGAGACCTTCCTGACGGACATTGTCCAGCACGCGATCGTGCTGACGCCCGTCGCTGCTCCGCCAGCGCCCGACCCCGGTGATCAGTTGTTGTGGGCGTTGCTCGCAGCACGGGACGACCTGGTGCTGGTCACGGGCGACAAATCGCTGCTTCAGGATGCGGCCATGAAGGGTCGTGTGATTTCGCCGCAGGCGTTCGTGGCGGGCACGGCGTGAACAGGTGACGCATGAATTACAGCCTACGTCAGCTCGTGTACGTCACGGACGTTCTCAGCCTTGGTTGCCAGGTTCCGTCAGTCATGGATCACCGTAAATGCGGCATCCAACAGGCAGACTAAAGGGGTGCGACGTCGCGCTGCTCGTCGACGACGAGGTCGGAGAGCGCAACGCGGACGGCCGCTTCGTTCTCGAGCGGGGCGTGATGGAAGCGCAGGTGCTGAAGGC
Source organism: Burkholderiales bacterium (assembly GCA_046595235.1). GTDB lineage: Bacteria > Pseudomonadota > Gammaproteobacteria > Burkholderiales > SG8-41 > JAQGMV01. The sequence continues at coordinate 2,664 of JBKJPI010000123.1, forward strand.
GCTCACCGCTCGTAAGCTGAGCGTGTGGGTCGTTCCCTTCGATCCGCAAATTACGCCGACGATCGACGCGTTGCGGCAGGCGAATCCGCGCCTCGTCTTCAATCTGACCGAGTGGCTTGGCGGCAACCGCCGTCTCGATTCGGCCATCGCGGCGGTGCTCGAGATGATGGAGCTCCGCTACACCGGCACGGGTGCCGAGGGCCTGCACCTCGCGCGGGACAAAGTCCTCGCCAAGCGCATTGTCGCCGGCGCGGGAGTCGACGTGCCGAGGCATGTCATCATGAACGGCCGCAGCCGTTCGACTGCCGCGCTGACGTTTCCCGTCATCGTCAAACCGCAGTTCGGAGACGGCTCTGACGGCATCGGGAATCGCGCGCTCGCGCAGAACCGTGGTCAGCTGCTGGCACGTATCCAGTCGATCCGCGGGCGTAATGCCGAGCCGCTCCTCTGCGAGGAGTTCATTTCGGGACGCGATCTCTTTGTCGCCTTGCTGGGTAACGAGCCGCGCGTCATGCCCCCGCTCGAGCTCGTGATCGGCCGCAGTGGCACCGGTGCGCCCCGTTTCGCAACCTCGAGCGTGAAGCACGAGGCGTCATACCGGCGCCGGTGGGCGGTTCGTTACCGGCGGGCGAAGCTTTCGCAAAACGTGCTGAAGACCATCGAGGAGGCATCGAAACGCATATTCGGCGCGCTCAAGCTGCGCGATTACGCGCGGATCGACTATCGGCTGACGCCGGACAACCGGCTGGTATTTCTCGAGGCCAATGCGAATCCGGACCTCACGCCGCACACGTTCGGCCGCAACGTCTGCTTTGCGGGCGTTTCGTATCCCGATCTTATTTCGGACATCGTAGACGCGGCGTTGTCGCGCTGAGGTTCGCCCCTCACCTACGCTCTCCCCGCGTAGGGGGCGAGGAGACTAGCGTTTTGTCTCGAGCCTTCGCAGCTCGGCGACAGCGCCTTCGTGTTCGATGAAGCGGCCTGGGCAGAGGCTCTGAGCCTCCCGCAGAAGCGGTGAAGCGGGCTCACGCGCGCCGCGCAGCAGGTGCCAGTGCGCTACGTAAAAGCTTGCCTCGCAGCTGCGGTCACGTTGGCGCGTAGCGTTGGCGTCCGCGGCGCGCTTCTGAACAACCTCGGGAGTCATGGTGCCAAGATAGAGCGCGACCAGGGGCGCGGGCCAGTCCCCCCCACCGCTCGTGCCGGCCTCGCGAGCCAATGTCTTCTCCCCCGGAATGTCCGCGCGCTTTCTCGCAAGGTAGATCCACAGGGCGGTGTAGACGCTGCCGTCGATCTGATGCGAGCGAATGAAGTCCGAAGCAGCGCCGCCGAAATCGCCCGCATAGAAGCGCACGCGGCCGCGGCCGAAATAACCCGCCATGCCCTGCGGCTCGAGGCGGATGAGCTCCTCATAGTCGGGGAGCGCGCGCTTATAGTCGCCTCTGAGTGTCCACTCGAACGCCCGTCCAGTACGCGCGCGCACGTCACGGGGAAAGAGATTCAGCGCCGCGTCGTAATCCGCAATAGCGCGTTCGTGATCGCCTTTTTCAGACCATGAGAGTGCGCGATTGGTGCGTACGCCCGGGATTTTGGGATCGAGATCGATCGCCAACCCGAAGTCTGATATCGCTCGATCGTGGTTACCCTGCATCGCCCATTCTGCGCCGCGCGCGTAGTACGCCTTCGCAAGCTCGGGCCGATCGAGGCTTGCGAACTCGATGAGGCGCGTGCACACCTTTATGGCGAGTTCGGGATCGTTGACCACGCCACCGCACTGCGGCTCCTTTTCAGCGGCTGAAGCAAACGTCGGGATGAGCGCGACTGCGCAGGCAAAGAAGCCTCGAAAAAGCAGGGTCATGCTGTAGGCAATGCGCGCGCGCCTCATGGTGCGACCGCTTCGTTCTTGCGGGACTGCCACCACTGTGCAAGCCAACCGGTATTGCCGCCGAGCTCGATGAGCTCGAGCAGCCCATCGGGCACCGGCGGGTATTCACGGCGAATGTCGCGCGTGTGGTTGATGAAGTAGCCATTTTTGAAGTCGACCTCGAGAACATCACCCGTGTCGCAGATATCGATTGCGTTCACGCAGTCGCTCATCACGCGAAGGCCACAACCGACGGCCGCGCGATACGCGAGGAACGGCATCGATTCGCACACGAGGCCGAGGCCCAGCGCCTGCATTGCAATATAGCCGTTCATCTTCGGGCCCATGCCGAAGTTGCGGCCGGTCACGATGATATCGCCCGGCTCACAGCGTTCATGGAAGCCCGGGTCGGTTTCTTCGAAGAGGTGAGGAACGATCTCTTTAGCGTCGAAGTGCCGGCCGACGATGATCCGGTTCGGCACGACACCGCCCGCGTGTTGCACGTCGTGCCCGAGCTTGTAGCAGCGGCCTTTGAGCTGCCACTGGAAATCGTTGTTCATGCGGCACGTGCAGCCGTGGGCTCGTCCAGGCCCGCAATCTCGCGCGCGTCTGCGATATAACCCGCAATCGCAGAGGCCGTGACGGTCGCAGGACTTCCGAGATAGAGCTGCGCGTCGCGCGCGCCGAAGCGTCCGATATTGTTGTTGGTCGCGGTGGAAATGGAAACTTCCCCCGAGTGCACCGGCCCGACGACGGCGTCGTTGCACGGGCCGCAGCCGGCCGGAAGCATGATCGCGCCGGCTTCGATAAAAATCTCGAGGAGCCCCTCGCGCGCCATGCGCTTCGTCGATTCTTCACTGCCGGGTGCGATGAACATTCGCACATGGGGCGCAATGCGCCGGCCTTTCAGCAGCGTTGCGGCGGTTTGCATATCCTCGTACATCCCCGATCCGCACGAGCCCAGGAAAACGTGATCGATCTTCGTGCCGGCGGCGTCGCGGATGTCGACGGCGTTCTGAACGCCGCCCGGCAGCGCCACCTGCGGTTCGAGCAGGGAGACGTCCATCTCGAGGTCTGATTCGTAGTGCGCGTCGACGTCCGCATAGACCGGAGTGAACGCGTGCTGCGCTTTACGCCCGGCGTGCTCGAGCACCGCTTTCGAAGGCGGCACGAAGAC
>JBKJPI010000314.1:0-6323 GCA_046595235.1 Burkholderiales bacterium
TCTGGAAAGCATCCAGATCGGCGAGCGAGGTCATAACGCGCGTTCCCGAGCGATAAAGACCCACTTCGTGCGTCCGGTCCGGCGCGCTCAGATAAAGCTCGACGTAAACTTCCCCCCGCGCAGTTGCGGGAACGGGGAGATGATGCAGGAGCTCGCCTGGGAACTGCCGGGGCTCGACGGCGAGCTCCTTGCGCGCGTGCCGATCGACTACGCGGATTTGCGCGCCGGACTGCCGGATACGCTCCCGCAGCTCCGAGGCAAGATAGCGCTGAATCTTCTCGCCCGAGAGCTGACGCACGCCCGCCAGCAACGGCGCGATGCGCAGCCACGTGCCCGTCTCGCTCACCAGCGTCCCGCGCCGCGCGATGCTGTAGCTCGGATCGCCTTTACGCATGCGCATCTCGTAAACGCGGCCGTCGGCGCCCACGGATGACATTGCGAGCGCGTCGCCCACTGTCCAGAACGAAAGCAATCCGATGCCGAACTCGCCCTGGATGCCGCGCAGGCCGCCGGCTTTCAGACGCCGCTTGATCGAATCGCAGATGTGGGTCGCGACGTAGCGGAAGTCCGGCACGCCGTCCGCATCCCGCGGCACGCCCCGGCCGTCGTCGGCGATCTCCAGAAAATGCTCGCCGCGCAGACGCCCGCGCGTGATGACGATCGAGCGCGCTCCGGCGTCGATGCTGTTCTCGACGAATTCGGCGACGGCCTTGAGCGGATTGTCCTGCGACAGCGCGATGATCGTGATCGCGTTCCAGTCGTCGCCGATGCGCAGCTTTCCGCTTCCCGTGGCACCCGATCGTTCACGAGAAGCGGCGGATTTCAGAGGCACCGCACGCTTTCGCCCCCGGGATAAGCCGGCGCGCCCTTCACTTCTATCGCTTCCATGGCCCTATGGTATTACGATAATTGCGCGTTTTTTCGCATTCGTCGGCATGCCGCACGCGCCGACGCAGTCACTCGATAATGAGAAAGCGTATGGACCGCTCACGACGAGGCTGCAATCCTCGTCTCATCCTCGTCACGTCCTTTAAGGCTCGACGCCGGCGCGAAAAACCTGCACGTCGAAATCCTTCCCGCCTTCCTTCATGTAAGCGCATAGAACACGTTCACCATCGGTGCGCACGTTGATGAGACCGTACATGAGATCGGTGGAAATCGGCATCTCGTCGAGCGGCTCGAACCGTGCGCCCCGCTCTGTTGCCTTGATGTCGGCCGCGGCCGCCGCGAGCTCGGCGCCGCCGCCGCGGGGCCGCACCGCCTCGACATCGCTCAACTTGACGGACCTCGCGAGCTCCGTCGAGTACAGCAATGGCGGCAGCAACTCCCCTTTTACGCCCTTGCACTCGCGCCCGTAACGCGCGGATGCGCCCAGCACGCGCGGCCTCGGATGCGCATAGTCTTCGTTATCGCCCGATGAAACGACCGTTGCTCGCGCCTTGATTGCACGAACGAAGCGCAGGTCTATGTCGTCTGATCCATGGTGGCAGCCTTTGGCGACGTCGACCGCGAACTCCGGCAGCGGCTGGTAGCTCAACAGCAGCCGCTGTGATGCGGTATTGAGGTCGCCCGTGAGTAGTATCCGCACCTTGTTGAAGTCCACGCGCAGCACGATCGAGTGGCCATTACGCGTCACGCTCTCGCTGCCGAGCTCGCGGAGGCCCTGCCGTCCTCCGGTCAGCTCCTCCATGATGGGACCGAGGACTCTGATAGAAACCGGCGCCTCGCCGGGCTTGTAACCCGGCAGATACTCGTCCATCTGACTCAGGCGGCTCACGTTTTTCGGCACCTTCCCGACAAGCGCCGCGAATTCGGCGAATGTCTCCTCGAAAGGACGCGGCGGACTGCGGAATGAGCTCTTGCCCTCGAGAAGCTCGGTGATGAACGTGCCGCCCTCATCGACGCCATAATCATCGAACGGCAGCGGCCCGGTCGATGCACTCATCGCCTTGCCGAGCTTCGGCGCCTTCGCAAAGCGGCCCATGCCGTTGTGGAAAAAATTATCGACGGCGACTTCGAATGTCCGCTCCGGCCTCTGCACTTTTCCATTCAGGAGGTCGATCATCCCGCCGTAGTGATCGAAGTCGGGATGCGAAAGGATGAGGTTCTTGAGGTGAACCACGCGACGGCCGAGATCCGTCTGAAACTTCCAGCGAAGGAAGTTAGCGGCCCCTTTTTTCGTCATCTGCATCGCATTGGATACGCCCGCATCAACCAGGTGCCACGCGTCGTCGGGCGTTCTCATCAGCACGCCATCACCCTGCCCCACATCGATGACATACACCTCGAGCAGACCTTCATCCGCCAGTATGGATTTCGGCAGCCATCCTTTTTGCCCTCTCGCCGTCACGCGCGCCAACGTTCCGCGAGTCTCGTGCACATGCACGAGGTCGCCCCAGAGCACGTACGCCAGAGTCTTGCCTGCATCGTCCTTCAGCGCAGTCTTGAACTTGCCAGCGATGTCATTGATGAATTGCCTTTTCATGTCTGCCCCTGTCGAATGATCGATGCCGCTGCCGATGTCACGTTGAGACGTAGAACAGCAGGCGGCGCGATACAGCGTTCGAACGCAGTGCTGGGACGGCGCGGGATGCGCGCCGTGCGCGCCCCCTTAAGCTACCATGGAACAATGGCCTGCTCGTCTGGAGATCCAATGCCCACCGCAACTGACAAAGCTGCAATCGCTTCGCTTCCAGCCCGCGCCGGCAAGGCGATCGCGTCCGCGCGATACACCCGCACCGCAGTCGTCCTGCACTGGCTGATCGCAGCCGCGGTGTTCGCGCAGATCTCACTCGGGCTGTGGATGATCGGCATCCCTAAAACGCCGCCCGGCCTCCGCGCGTACTGGTTCAACGTCCACAAGTCGATCGGGCTCACGATCGGCGTCCTTGTACTACTTCGCATCTTGTGGCGTCTCGCGCATCGTCCGCCCGCACTTCCCGGGACGATTGCACCGTGGCAGCGAACCGCGGCAAAGGTGAGCCACTATGGGCTTTACCTGTGCATGCTCGTGCTGCCGGTGTCAGGCTACCTGGGATCTTCCTTCACGAAATACCCGATCAAATATTTCGGGTATACGCTCCCGCACTGGGGCTGGGACGCACCCGCGTTAAAGGAGATCTGCAGCCAGGTTCATTTCGTGACGGTGTGCGTGTTCGCCACGCTGATCACACTGCACATTGCGGCAGCACTGAAGCATCGCTTTGTCGATCGCGACGGCGTATTCCAGCGGATGTGGCCGGGCTCGGGCTCGAGGTGACCTTCTACTTGTTCGACATGTGCGGATTGATTTCCGCCTGCGTGCCGACGTCGGTGAGCGTGTAGCCGGGGCGGAAGGAAAAGTACACCCCGATCAGACCGCTTACGAGGTGCAGCCACACGTTGTTGCCGTGGAGCGGCAGGGTTCCGTACAGGTTACTCACCACGTGAGCCGGGATCAGACCCACGATCGCCATAAGCAGGAAAAGGATCGTTCCGCCGCGCGCGAAGACAAGCCCGGAATAACGGTTGTTTGCAGCCATCGCGCCCCACAGGCCGATCACGAGATGCGCCATGCTCGATATGATGTTGACCGTGAAGATGCCGAAAAGACTCGCGTAAAAAACGCGGATGGACATCGTCGGATCTGCCGGCGCACGTTCCCAGAACGCAGGGACGAATCCCGCAATGCCAAACACCAGGTAGAGCGCTCCGAATAGTGCAGCGTAAGTACGAGCCGTCATTCCATTCTCCACGAAAAAATTCGCTAACCCGCTGTCATAGCAAGGCGCGCGACGTTACAGGCATTTAGCATGCCCGCCACGCGTCATTATCGTCGCCATTCTGGCGAAGCCGGATCCGCTTGGCGTTAAACGATCTCGTCTATGCGACGCGATCGTAAAACGTCAACAGCGCCGTGTTGAACGCCTCCGGCTGGTTGATGTTCGCCAGATGCGCGGCTGCCGGGATGATCACGAGCTCGGCGCCCCGAATGTTTTCCTGGATGAGCTTCGCGGCGGCGGGCGGGGTTCCCTGGTCCTGCTCGCCGACGATGACAAGCGTGGGGCAGTCGATTTCCTTCAGGCGGTCGAGCACGTCGAGCTTTGCGATCGCTTCACAGCAGCCGGCGAAACCTTCGACCGGCGTCGCACGGATGCCGGCGGCAATGCGCGCCGTCGCGGCCTTGTTCGAATTGCGAAAGGGCTCGGTGAGCCATCGCGCCAGTGTCGTGTCGACCACGGCCTCCATGCCTTTCTCCTTCACGGCCTTCACGCGGTCACCCCAGGTCTGCGCGGCCCCTGGAGGTTGGCGGCTCGATGTATCGGCGAGGACAAGGCTCTGGAAGATGCCCGGATGCTTGACTGCGAAGGTCTGCCCGATCATTCCGCCGAGTGAGAGTCCAACCCAGTGCGTGCGTTCGATCCCAAGCGCGTCGATTAGCGCCTTCAGGTCGTCGGCGAGCTGCTCGAGGGTGTACGGTCCTTTCGGTGCGGTCGAACCGCCGTGGCCGCGCGTGTCGTAGCGCAGCACCTTGAAGCGGCTCGAGAGGAGCTTCGCCTGCTCGTCCCACATCGAGGAATCCGCGCCGAGCGAATGCGACATCGTGAGCCACGGCCCCTCGCCTTCGATCGTGTAACTGGTTTCGATCCCGTTCGTCTTCGTCTTCATGCGTTCACTCCGTTTATCAATCGACTTTCGCACCCGAGCGCTTCACCACGTCGCGCCATTTGACATCTTCTCTGGCGATGAACGCAGCGAACTGTTCAGGCGATACCGGAGCCGGCTCAGCGCCTATCGCCGCGAAACGTTCACGCACCACAGACGAGTTCAATGCTTTGTTGATTTCGACGTTCAGCTTCGTGATGATCGCGTTGGGCATCCCTGCGGGCCCGACGATACCGTTCCATGTACTCGCCGCATAGCCGGGCACACCCGACTCACTGATCGTCGGCACGTCCGGCAGCGCATCGGAGCGGCGGGCGCCGCTCACCGCGAGGCTGCGCACCCGCCCGGCTTTCGCGTGCGGCGTGATCGAATTCATGCCTTCCATCATGAGCTGGACCTGACCGGAGATGAGATCGGTGATGCCGGCAGCACCGCCTTTATACGGGATGTGCACGATCTGCGTGCCGGTCATTGCCTTGAAGAGCTCGAAGCCGACATGGCCCGGCGTTCCGTTGCCCGAAGACGCGTTCGAGAGCTTGCCCGGGTTCTGCCTGGCGTATTCGATGACATCACGCACGGTCCTGAAGGGACCCGATTGCGACGATGCAAGCAGCATGTGGCCGTTTGCCGTCTGTGCAATCGGCGCGAAATCCTTGCGGATGTCGAACGGCACCTTCGGGACAAGGTTCGGACTGATCACGAGCGCACCGATCGGGGCATACCCGATGGTGTATCCATCGGGTACCGATCGCGCGGTCAGCTCCATGCCGATGAGGAGCGCGCCGCCCGGACGGTTGTCGACCACGACCTGCTGGCCGATCTGTTTCGTGAGCTCGGTCGCGACGATGCGCGCGATCGTGTCCGATGAGCTGCCGGGGGCCTGCGGAACGATGAGGCGGATCGGGCGCTCGGGATACTTGCTGAGATCGGCTGCCAACGCGGGCATGCAGGCGATGCAAGCGGCCGCGAGAGCGCAGCACGCAGCGTTAAAGCGGCGCAACGAATCCTTCACGGCTTCCTCCTCAGGTTGTTCTTGTAACGTCTACGCCGCAGAGCACCGGCAGGTCGTTGCTGATATCGCCGTTTAATCGCGCGTCTGCGATATCGTCGAACGGCGTGGGCTGCGCATTCAGAATGATAACGCTCGCGCCCGCCGCTTTGGCAGCGGGCACCGCCCCCGCGATCGGATACACCTGAAGGCTCGTGCCGACGGCGATGAGACAATCGCTCGTGCTCGCGGCTTTCATCGCGCGCTCGATCACCGCCGGCACCAGTTGCTGCCCAAAGGACACGGTATCGCTCTTGAGTATCCCGTTACACGTCTCACACGCCGGATCTTCCTCGCCGGCGCGCACCCGATCGAGCACACCTTGCATCGGTCCGCGCCATCCGCACGACAGGCAAACGGCCTTGTGCAGGTTGCCATGGACTTCGATCACCAGGTTCGGAGCGTTGCCGGCCCGCTGGTGCAGGCCGTCGATATTCTGAGTGATGAGCGCATCCAGCTTGCCCGCGCGCTCGAGCTCCACGAGCGCACGGTGCCCCGCATTGGGCTGCGCGTTCCACACCGGATGCGCAAGGCGGCTCTGCCACGATAGCTTGCGGACTTCAGGATCCGCCACGTAGTAGCGGATATCCGACATCTGCTCGGCTTTCGGATTGAGCGTCCACACGCCACG
>JBKJPI010000321.1:0-5091 GCA_046595235.1 Burkholderiales bacterium
ACCAGATTGGACACGGCATCGAAATCCCTGGTGCTGTCGAAACCGAGGCTCCTGTAGGTCCAGCGTGAAACGATCAGCGAGCTCGATGCGCCGACAAGTATCGTGTAGCCATCCGGCGCGGCGCGTGAAGCAAGTTCGGCCCCGATCGTGCCTCCGGCCCCACCGCGGTTGTCGATGACCAGTTGCTGGCCCAGCACCTCGCCCATCTTCGGCGTGACAATGCGGATGATCGTGTCGAGCGATGATCCCGCAGACTGTGCAGCGATGAGGCGGATGGGGCGGTTTGGATACTGCGCGTGTGCCTCTCCACTGAATGTGCAGAGCGCAATGAGGGCGAGCACGAAACGTTGATTCATCCGATGTCCTCCCGCGGAAGGTCTGATTGATATCGATGCATCGACGCCGTTAGCGTAAGCGGCATTCGCGGGGGCCGCAACTCAGGGCTTCGGCTCCCGTCCTTCACTACACCGATGCAAGGTGTTAGCGTGTCGCGGCGTCGGCTTTGTCCGGGCATCCATCGAACGCACCACAATCGGGAGAAAATAGATGGCGGAAAAAACGGTCATAGTGCTCGGCACGGCGACGCCTGGCGGCGGCTTCCCCGCATATGGCGACCCTTATGCAGCGACACTCAACGAAGTGGAACCCACGCTGCAATTGGAAACGCGCAATACGAAAGGTAGTACTGAGAACGTGCCGATGCTGGAAGCGGAGAAGCTCGATCTGGGCCTTGCCACAGGTGAAGTCACGTATGAAGCGATCGCTGGAATCGGACGGCCTGCGACGGCACGGCTTCGCATCATCAATGCCGCCTATTCGCAGGCCGGGATGTTCATGGTGCGCGCCGACAGTGAATACCGGACGATTGCCGACCTTGTCGGGAAACGCGTGGTGTGGGGTGCGGCAAGCTCCGGGTTCGTCGTGCTCGCGCGCTACGTGATGGATGGGCTCGGTCTCGACATCAGGAAAGACTTCGATGGCGTCCTGCTCGACAAAGCGGGCGACGGTCCCCCGATGGTGCTCGAGGGCCGTGCAGCTGCGATGTGGGGTGGCGGCGTTGGCTGGCCGCCGTTCATGTCGATCGCAAACGGGCCCGCAGGCGCACGATTCCTGGCGCCCGACACCACGCAGATCCAGTGCATCCAGGCCAAACATTCCTTCCTCAAAGGCACCGTGATGCCGGCGGGAAGTTATCCCGGGCAATCGGCGCCGATCTCGTCGGTGGGCTCGTGGCCGTTCGTGCTTGCGCGTGCTTCTCTGCCGGATGATGTCGCCTATAAACTCGCGCGCGCCTTACACAAAGGCGGTGCAGCGCTGGCGCGGCGCGTCGAGCAGGCACGTGAGTCAACGCTCGAAAACACGCTCGCAGCAGCGCCTGCGCGCGATCTGATTCATCCGGGTGTTCTGCGCTACATGAAGGAGATCGGCCTGGTTTAGGGTGTAACGAAGCACGCTCGAATATAACGAGGAGGATTCACCATGCAACGGCTCATCGCCATCGCCATCGCAGCTGCAGGCGTCGCGCTCATGTTCGTCGACACCGCAGGCGCCGCAACATCCACAAGCACTCAGGCATGGCCCAGCCGTCCCATACGCATGGTGGTGCCCTTCCCTGCGGGCGGTAACGTCGACGTCTTCGGGCGTGTGCTCTATCGCTACGTCGAGCAGGACCTCGGGCAGCAGATCGTGATCGACAACCGCGGCGGCGCGAACAGCATCCTCGGTTCCGACCTGGTGGCGAAAGCAAATCCCGACGGTTATACGTTCCTCACGACCTCATTCGGTTTCGCAGTCAATCCCGCGATCACTAGAAAGCTGCCGTTCGATGTCGAGAAGGATTTTGTTCCGGTAACCAATATCGCGCTCGGCAGCGGATACCTCATGGTGATCAATCCTTCGGTCCCTGCGCGTAACGTGAAGGAGCTGATCGCGCTCGGTAAGCAGAAGCCGCTTCGATACAGCACCGCGGGTATCGGTAACGGACAGCACCTCGCCGGCGCACTCTTTGCCGAGCGTGCAGGGATCGAAATGCTGCATGTGCCTTACAAAGGCGGCGGCCCCGCTGTGACCGCAGTGCTGGGCGGAGAAGTCGAAATCCATTATCCGGCAGCAGCCGTCGGCCTCCCGCACATCAAAGCCGGAAAACTGCGCGCGATTGGCTTCACAGGGGCCCGGCGTCTCAGCGCCCTGCCGGACGTGCCGACGATCGCGGAAGCCGGTCTCACGGGCTATGTATCAGATGCGGGGTGGCACGCGGTTTTTGCCCCCGCGAGAACGCCGCCCGCAATCGTGAATCGCATGCACGCCGCCATACGGAAGGCGCTCGATGTACCGCAGGTTCGCGATCACTTCCTGAATGGCGGCTACGAGCCTCAGGGTGCGCCACCGGCGGAGTGGGCCAGACTTTTCCGGGAAGACCTGAAGCGTTATGCCGAGATCGTGCGCATCGCGAAGATCGAAAAGGACTGACGCACGCTTCAGCTCATGCGGCGAGCCGCGCCGCGCGCCTGTGCCACATCAGCCACAGCGTTGCGGCCGCTGCAAGGATGAGGAACGGAATCGAGCCGTAGTTCACCGCGTGCCATCCGCTCTTGTTGAGCAACAGGCCGGACGACATCGAAGAAATCGCCATCGTCAGAAAGACGAGGAAGTCGTTCGCAGCCTGAGTCTTTGCACGCTCCGAAGGCGCATGAGCTTCGGTGAGCAGCGCCGATCCGCCGACATACATGAAGTTCCAGCCGAGGCCGAGAACGAAAAGCGCCGTCCAGAAGTTGATGAGTGCAGTGCCTGCGAGCGCCGCTACGATGCAGCCGAGCATCAGCACGCAACCCGCCAGGATCACGTTCAGCACACCGAAGCGGTTGATGAGCGAGCCGGTAAAGAACGACGGGCCGTACATGCCGAGCATATGCCACTGAAGCACGAAGGCCGCGTCGTTGAAGTGGTGGTCGTGAGCGCGCATGGCGAGCGGGGTTGAGGTCATCATGAGGTTCATGATGCCGTAAGAGAGCATGGACGCGAGAACCGCGACGATGAAGACCGGCTGCGACATGATCTGCCCCAGCGGCCGCCCGGAGTCCTTGCGCTCCTCCCGCGTAAGCTTCGGGATATCGAGGCGCGTGAGAAACAAGGTGGCAAGCATGCACACGAAGATCAGGGAGATATACGGACCGAGGTAGATGAGATGGTCGGTGAAGTGACCGGTCGTGCGCTTCGCCATCTCGGGACCCACGATGCCGCCCAGAATGCCACCCGCGAGCGTGAGCGAGATCGCCTTGGCCTTGAAACTGACCTCAGCCGTATCCGCCGCGGCGAAGCGATAGTATTTGCCGAATGCCGTATAGACGCCCATCACCATCATGCCCGCGCAGAGCAGCCAGAACTGCGAAAGGTAAATGGCAAGCGCGCAAATTGCAGCGCCTGCCATGCCCGTGACGTTGCCGACCTGAAACCCCGCGCGTCGGCCGATCGCGTTCATCAGGTGAGAGGCAGGAATGGTGGTGATTGCGGATCCGACGACGTATGCGGTGAGCGGCACAGTGGCGAGCGACTTGTCGGTAGCCAGCGCAAACCCCGCGAGGCCCGTGACCGCGATCATCGTGACGCCGCAAGTCTGCAGCGTGCCCTGACACGCGGCTAGCACCAGCACGTTGCGATATTGTTTGTCCATTCGAGCCCCGCCTATTTCCCGACTGCGTGCAGCTTCGCAATTCTGATCTCGAGGATGGCATCGAGCACGGCCGTGATCGTGGGCGGCTCACGCGCGTCGAAGCGCTCGCGCAGGCCCATGTCCGCGATTTCCTGCAGCATTGCCCGCGTCGAACGCGTCATGCGGGTCGACGCGCCCAGCGCGCGCAGCAACGTCATGGCTTCGGTCGTCTCGTGCACACGCCGGCCCGCATGGATGGCGGTTCCGCATACGAAACGCTTCACCACCTGCTCGAAAGGCCGGCCGTCCATGAAGCGTGCCATGTCTTCGACCAGCGCGTCGGTGATGCCGTGACGATGTGCGCCCTCGAGCGATTCGAGCAGGAGCGCGGCCAAACCTTTCATGCACACGCTGCGCAAAAGCTTCATTGCGCTCGCCGCACCCGGCTTGGTACCAACGACTTTTATATTCATCCCATAGGGTGCAAGAAGACTGCGAAAGTCTTCTGCGTGCGAGCCGCTCGCCACGGTCAGCACCTTGATCCCATCGATCGGGACCGGGTCCATCACGGCTGCATCGACGAAGCGTGCCGAGCCCTCCAGCATCGCCGCCGCGCGTTCCATGTCCCTTACAGACGATGTGCTCGCGTCTACGTAGATATGCGCGGCGGTCAGGTGCCGGCGCACCTTGCGTAAGGCAGGCAATGCGGCGCTTCCCGGGGTCAGCGAAACGATGAGAGACGCGCGCTCGCAGACTGCACGCGGGGTCTTCAGGAGCTGGACGCCGGCTGCGGCAGCCCGCGCCCGAACCGGATCGCCCGCCGCGGCTTTGGCACCGCTCCTGCTATAAGCAACGATGCCGGTGAGCCCCGCGGCGTTGAGATCTTCAGCGAATCGGGCTGCCGCTTCGCCGAAACCGATGAAGCCCAGACGCACCGGCTCGACGCTCATTTGAACTTTGGCGGCGTAAATGCAGCCATAGTTGATCTAGCTTCAGAACTCATCAAATGGAAACACTCAAGGAAGGCGTTACTCGCACTGCGGCGCGGCAGCCCCCGCATTATAGACGGCTGGTGCGCGCCATTTTGATCGCCGCGGCGCTTCTTGCACCGCCCGCATCGGCGCAGACAGAGGCCGGCTTTGCTGAGCGCGTGGAGGCCCGTGTCGTTTCCCTCGTCAACGATCTGCGGCTCGAGAAGGGATTGCAGCCGCTCGAGCGTGAGCGCCGGCTCGATGCCGCGGCGGAATATTTTAGTAATTACATGGCATCGACCGGATATCTCGAGCACGACGCGGATGGGCGGACGCCTGCCGCGCGCGTAAAGCAGCGAGGCTACGTCTATTGTGTGATTTCGGAGAACATCGCGTATGAATACAGCTCGCGCGGGTTCACGGCGGATCGGCTGGCGCGCAACTTCGTCCAAGGCTGGCGTGACTCACTCA
>JBKJPI010000389.1:0-6606 GCA_046595235.1 Burkholderiales bacterium
GGCCGGGTGCTGGCGGCAACATTGGCGCCGAGGTCGTTTCCAAGTCCGCACCCGATGGCTACACGCTGATGATCGGGCATGTCGGCACACACGCGATCAATGCAACGCTGTATCCGAAGATCGCTTTCGATCCCGTACGTGATTTCACGCCGATCACGCTGATCGCCACCCTGCCGCTCGCGCTCGTCGTCCACCCTTCGGTGCCGGCGAAGGACGTGAGAGAGCTCATCGCGTTCGCCAAGGCGAAGCCGGGCCAGTTCAACTTTGCATCTGCAGGCAATGGCGGCCCGACGCATCTCACGGGTGAGCTCCTGAAGACCTTCGCGGCCATCGACATCGTGCACGTGCCTTACAAGGGCAACGCAGCGGCGCTCACGGACCTCATCGCCGGGCGCGTGCAGATGATGTTCAGCAACATGCTGACTTCGATGCCGCACGTGCGTGCCGGCAAGCTGCGCGCGATCGGGATTTCGAGCGCGAAACGCACGCCGCAGGCGCCGGAGCTTCCGACGATTGCAGAATCGGGCCTGCCCGGCTTCGTGGCTGTCCCCTGGTACGGCGTGCTCGGGCCCGCCGGTCTGCCGCGGCCGTTGGTGGCAAGACTCAATGCGGAAATTGCGCGTGCCGTGGCGCTCCCCGATATGCAGGAGCGCTTTGTCACTCAGGGCGTCGACCTGCAATCGAGCACGCCGGAGCAGTTCTCGGCGCTCATCCAGTCCGAGCTCGTGAAGTGGCGGAAGGTCGTGCGCGACGCCGGCGCGAAGGTGGATTGATGGGGTCTCATACGGCGGTGGCCGATACACGCGCGAGGCGGTGGATCATTAAAGGTCTCACGCTGCTCACGAACGCTGTGGTGCTGCTAGCCGGGAGCGTCGCTGCCAACGCGCAGAGTGCGGAAAACTTTCCGTCGCGTACGCTGCGCCTAATCACAGGATTTCAACCCGGCGGTGTGAGCGATATCGTCGCCCGTGTGACCGGCGAAAAGCTCGGCGAGCTCCTGGGGCAACGCGTGATCATCGATGGCCGCCCCGGCGCAGGAGGCGTTCTCAGCATGGAGCTCGCGGCGAACGCGAACCCCGACGGCCACACGTTGTATCTCGGCCAGCCGGTGATCACGATCAGTCCGAACTTCAAAAACAAGCCGTCGTTCGACACGCTGAAGGCGTTCGCACCGGTGTCCCTCATCGGCTTCGGCGCAACGATGATGGTCGTGCACCCTGCGATGCCTGCCAATAACGTAAAAGAGCTGATCGCGTACGGCAGATCGCAGCCACCCGGGACGCTCCGCTTCGGCCATTCCGGTGTGGGCTCGACGAACCACCTCGCCGGTGAGCTTTTCGCCGTCATGACGGGCATCAAGCTGCTGGCGATTCCCTACAAGGGCGCCACATCCAACCAGCTCGCGCTGCTGCAAGGTGAAATCCAGATTTCGATGCTGCCCGTCCTTGCGGCCATTCCGCAGGTGAAAGCGGGGCGGCTCAAGGCGATCGGCGTCACGGGTGCCAGGCGCTCGCAGGCCGTTCCAGACATACCCACGGTGGGCGAGACCTTGAAAGGTTACGAGGTCCCTGTTTGGTACGGTCTTGTCGTGACCGCGAAAACACCCGTTTCAATAGTCGACAAACTGCACGCACATACGCAGAAGGCCCTGCTCGCGCCGGAGGTGAAGGACCGCCTCGCGGGACAAGGTGTGGAGACACAGCTTTCGTCGCGCGCGGAGTTTGCGCTTCTCATTCAGCAGGACGCTGTACGCTGGGCAAAGCTCGTCAGAGAATCGGGAATCTCACTCGAGTGAGCTCATGCGCATTTATGAAGGAAGAAACATGATCAGGAAAACGCTGGCAGTCTGTGCCGGCACCGTCGCTTTCAACGGGCTGCTCGCGCCCTCCGCTTTCAGTGCAAACGCCGAAATGAAATATCCCACGCGCCCGATTCGCTTTGTCGTCGGCTTTCTCCCCGGCGGGCCCAGTGACACCATCGCGCGCGTCGTGAGCGCGAAACTTGTCGAAGGCCTCGGCCAGCCGGTCGTCGTGGAGAACCGGGCGGGTGCGGGTGGCAACGTGAGCGCGGATATCGTCGCAGGCGCCAATCCGGACGGCCATACAATCCTGCTGGGGACCGGCGGGCCGCTCGTCATTGCCTCGATCGTCGGTCAGAAAGTGCAGTTCGACGCCGACCGTGATTTCGCACCGGTCTCTACGCTCGGCGGTTCGATGAGCATCCTTTCGGCGCATCCCTCGCTGCCGGCGAACAACGTGAAGGAGCTGATCGCGCTCGCGAAGGGTAAGCCCGGCGAGATCAACTACGCGTCCTCCGGCGTCGGCGCGTCGAACCACCTTGCGGCAGAGCTACTCTCCTCGATGGCCGGCATTCAGCTCACGCACGTGCCCTATAAAGGCAGCGGTGCGGCCCTTCCCGCGCTGATCAGCGGGGAGGTTAAGCTCGGCTTCGGACCCCTGCTCCCGGCTATACCGCACGTGAAGTCCGGGCGTATCAAAGCCCTCGGCGTCAGCGGGCTGAAGCGTGCCACGGCTGCCCCCGAGATCCCGACGATTGCGGAGCAAGGCCTGCCCGGATTTGAAGTGAACTCGTGGTACGGCGTCTTCGTGCCCGCGAAGACACCGCGACCGATCGTGGCGCAACTCAATAAGGAGCTGAACCGCATTCTTGCGCTGCCTGATGTCAAAGAGCGGCTGTCGAAAGATGGCGTCGATCCGGCAGGCAGCACGCCCGAGGCGCTGGCGCAAATCGTTCAGAACGAAAAGAAGGTGTGGTCGAAAGTGATCCGGCAGGCGAACATCAAGGTTCAATAAGGACTCGGGACATGATCAATGCAGCAATCGTTGGCCTCGGCCGGTGGGGCCAGAACCTCGTCAACAGCGTTCAGGGCAAGAGCGACAAAATACGTTTCGTAACCGGCGTCCTGCGTCACACGGAAAACGCACGGGCGTATGCCGAAAAGCAGGGTTTAACCCTCGTCAGCGACCTTTCCACAGTTCTGGCAGATCCCGCGATCGACGCGATCGTTCTCGCAACGCCGCATACGATTCACGCAGAGCAGATACTCGCCGCTGCGAAAGCAGGCAAGCCAGTCTTTACCGAAAAGCCATTCACGCTGACATCGCAGGACGCTGCCGAAGCGGTGCGGGCCGCCGCGCGTAACAAGGTGACACTGGGCGTCGGCTTCAACTGGCGTTTCCAGCCGGCGCTTCAGGAAATTCGCAGGATGCTCGATGACGGTCGGCTCGGCACCCTCCTCCACATCGAAGGCAATTTCTGCGGCCCGAGCGTTTACCGTTTTCCGAAAGCGCACTGGCGCCAGCAGCGCGACGAAGGCCCTGCCGGGGGAATGACGGGGCGCGGCATCCACGTCGTCGATGCCATGCTCTTTCTGGCAGGACAGATCCAAACCGTTCATGCACAGAGCTATCGCATCGCGCTCGACTACGGCATCGACGATACGACATCGATGCTTTTCAGGTTCAGGCGTGGTGCGACCGGTTATCTCGGCACGGTTATCGCAACCGCCGAGACGTGGCGCATGCAGGTATTCGGCTCTCGCGGCTGGGTCGAAGTCGGAGATGTCGAGCACCTCACAACGTGGCAGATGCGCGTGTGTTTCGTCGACCCCGAAAACCTCAACACGCATCAGCGCCCACAGATCATCTCGTTTCCACAGACGAGCACAGAGCGCGCAGAGCTCGAGAACTTCGCGGACGCGGTCGTGGCGGGCCAGGCGCTTGCCGTGGCCGGCGGTGACGAAGAACACGGCGTCGCAGTGCTGGAAGCGATACTCGATTCAGCGAAATCGGGACGCACCGTGACCATAAGCAAAACGGCGAAGGTGCAGCGGCGGGCGTCATCCGCGAGGGCGACCAAAGGCGTCGCCGGCAAAGCGAAGCGCCTCGTTAAAACCGTTAAAAAAACCTTGCGCGACGTGGTTAAGAAGACGAGACGCGCGGTCAGCACCAAGAAAACCCGCAGCGCGAAGAAAAAAACACGGGCCCGTCCGACGCCGCGAACGGCGCCGCGCAAGCACGCTCGCCGCACTTCTTCAGTGAAGCGCCGGGTGCGCTAGAAGACTCAGAAACGGTCGGGCCGGAAAGGTGCGACGTCGATCGAGGGACGCCGGCCCGCGATGAGGTCTGCCATGATGCGGCCAGTAGGCGCACCACTGCAGAGCCCGACGTGCCCATGGCCGAATGCGTACCACGTATTCCGGAAGCGCGTCGCGCGCCCGATCACCGGGAGCGAGTCCGGCATCGAAGGCCGCCGACCCATCCACTGCGTCATGTCGGCGGCGCTGATTTCCGGAAAAATGCGGTGCATATGTTTGGCAAGGATGTCCGCTCGCTTGTAATCTGGTGCCGCGCGGACCCCCGCAAATTCGCTCTGCCCTGCGATCCGCAGCCCCATCTCCATCGGCGTTATGAAGAACTTGTGCTCGGGCATGAAGAGCGGCATCGACAACGTAGTCCCGGGGTCTGAGTAGGTGACGTGATAGCCGCGCTCGGCTTCGAGCGGCAGCCGGTCGCCCAGCTTCGACGTGAATTCGTTCGAGTGAGATCCGGCGCAGATGACGAGCGTTTCCACGGGCACGATGCCGGAGTCGGTAATGAGTGCGCGCGGCCCTTCGGGTCCGACATCGATGTCCCGCACCTCGCGACGCAATACGAGTCCCCCATCTCGCTCGAACTGGGACGCGATCGCCTTGGTGAGGCGCTCGGGGTTTGCCACGTAGCCCTGCTCCGGCAGATACAGGCCTACATCGTAGTGGCCGGTGAGCTGCGGCATGAGCTGCTTGATGCCCGCATCGTCGAGCTCCTCGATCATGACGTCCCGCTCACGCCTGAGGCGCCACGCGGTCGCATCGGCAACGTAGTTCTCACGCTTTTCGTAGGCGACCAGGTAACCGGTTTGCCGAATGAGATCGCTCACCCCCGCGTCACGGACCAGCGGCTCGTAGGCATCGAAAGTCTGACGCAGGAGCGGCCGCAGCGCATCTGCGATCTTCTCCACCCGCTTAGCTCGCGATGCAGCGAGAAAACGCAGCAGCCATGGCGTGGCTTTCGGTAGGTAACTCCAGCGGATCTGCAGCGGACCCATCGGGTCAGTCAGATATCCAGGCACCTTCCAGTGGATCCCCGGCAGGGCAATCGGCACGCACGAACCCGGGCTCAGAATGCCGGCGTTGCCGTAACTGCAGTACTCACCAGGGGGGCGCATGTCGACGATCGTCACGTCGTGCCCGTCGCGTCTCAGGTATGCGCCCGTGGCGACGCCAACGATACCGGCGCCGATGATGGTGATTCGTTTCTTCATTTGATCCGGTGAGAAAAGAGGAGCCGACGCCACAGCGCGGACTGTTCCCGAACAGCCGGGCTGCGCGGCGGCGCTGAAAGCTTACGAACAGGTACCTACGCTGCAGTATGGCGGAGTCTTGGACGCTTCCCGGCTGCCGATGTAAAATGGCCTCCGCATCATCTCTTCTGCGCTTCGGGCGGTTAACTCAGCGGTAGAGTGCCACCTTCACACGGTGGAAGCCACTGGTTCGATCCCAGTACCGCCCACCATTTACTTCAAGTACTTACCGCAGCTCCCAACCCACCGTTATCGTCAGTGGGACACATTTGGGACAAGTTCGACAGCCGCTCGACTGCTGCCCGGCTGTTCTCCGGCGCGTTGTGCGCATACCGCTCGGTCATCCTGATCGTGCTGTGCCCTAGAACTTCCTTCACATCCGCGAGTGCGACGCCGCTTTGCACCAGCCACGACCCACACGTATGGCGCAGATCGTGAAAATGGAAGTCCTCAAGTCCAACAGTCTCGAGGATGGCCGCCCAGCTCGACTGAATGGTCAAGTTGCGCGCCCCGCTCTTTCTGCAGAACACCCACGCACTTTCCGGACAATGAAGCGACCGATACCGCGATCGGGCCTGCACAGCCGCATATGCCTCCTGGTTCAGAGGCACGATGCGGCCTTTTCCGTTCTTCGTATCACTTCCTTCGAGCCGGATGGTTCGAGCCTCGAGGTCAACCTGCGACCAACGAAGCCCGAGCAGCTCGCCACGCCGGCAACCCGTATTAACCGCCACACGGATCAGATCAGCCAGATACGGCGCCCGCTTATGCCGTTCCGCTGCACGAACCAGCGCGACGATCTCAGCAACTGTCGCGAAACGCTTGCGCCCGTCGCCCTCGTTTAATCGCATGCGCTCCGCAGGATTAGGCACCTCCCAATCCCATTCCCGCCGCGCGTAATTGATTGCTGACGAAAGCAACCCGACTTCGCGATTTATGGTGGCGTTCGCGAGCCCCTGTCGCTTACGTTCTCCGATATACGCCCGCACATCCGAGCGCTTCAAAGTCTGAAGCACACAACTACCGAACGACGCGCGCAATCGCCTCAGGCTGTAGACGTCCCGAGACCACCCGCTTCGCTGATCCTGGGTGGCCTTCAGATAAGCGAGCATGAGCTCATGGAACGTACGTGACGCTTGCGTGCCCCATAACCGCTGCTGGCGCGCCTCCAGTTTCCACTTCGCCTCTAGTTCCTGGGCTTCCTTGCGGTTAGACGTTCCAGTGCTTCGTTTAACTCGTCCGCCG